>JBDTNF010000178.1:0-8123 GCA_039933875.1 Flavobacteriales bacterium
GGCCCGTGTGATCTTGCACCGTAATGATCAAACTCGCCCTCGCCGACGACCAGGTACTCTTCCGCCGGGGTATGGTTCTCTTACTGCACGACATGCCGGATGTACAGGTGGTGTTCGAATGCTCCAACGGCGAAGAACTGCTGACCGGTCTCAAAGGCAACGCGATCGACATCGTGCTGCTCGATCTGGAGATGCCGGTGATGGACGGCATGGAAACGATGAAGCGGTTGCGCACGGATCATCCCACCGTGAAAGTGATCGTGCTCAGCATGCACAACGAGGAGAAGTTCATCGTACACCTGATGGAGCTGGGCGCGAACGGCTACGTGCTGAAGACCGCCGAACCGGACGAGATCGAGAACGCCGTGCGGTCAGTAGCCACCAGCGGTTATCACTTCAGTGAGATGGTGAGCCGCGTGATGCTCCACGGCTTGGTGAAGAAGGAGAAGATCAAGCCGACCTTCATCGATGTGGATCCGCTCACGGAACGTGAACTCGATGTGCTGCGGTTGATCTGCCAGGAACTCACCACCACGGAGATCGCAGGCAAGCTCTTCCTCAGCCCGCGCACGGTGGAAGGCTACCGCAACAACATCCTGCAGAAGATCGGCGCGCGCAATACGGCGGGCATCGTGGTGTACGCGATGAGCAAGGGATTCTTTATGCCATGAGAACCATACGATCAACCGTACATCACGGCCATCTTCTCATCGCCGTGAGCCTGATGTGGGTGGCGGCACCCCTGAATACCATAGCACAGATCGGCATGGCGGACAGCCTCAGGAGCCTGCTTTCGACTACTACCGACATAGCCAGGCGCGCGGAGCTGATGATCAAGATCGGCGACGAGGTCTTCTATCTGGGAACCGATTCCGCAGTTCACTGGTACGACCAGGCTGAACGCTGCGCGAACATCGCGGGATCCCGCTCGTGGCTCGCGAAGGTCATCTTACGAAGGGGCGAGTTGCTCAGCACCCAGAACAAATTGGACAGCGCCTTGGTCCTTATGGACTCGGCCGTGGCCATGGCCCATGCGATCAATGATCCCATGCTGTTCGGCGAATTCTACCACTACCGCAGCGACCTGCACAAGCGGATGGGCAACTACGACAAGGCCCTGCGTGATACCTATGAAGGGCTTGCCCTGGCGAAGCAGGCCGGGGATGATATGGGCATCATGCTGCTTGTGCATGATCTCGCGCTCATGTTGAAGATCGAAGGTCGCAACGAAGAGGCGGAACGAATGATGCACGAAGCGCTGGGCCTCGCCGAGAAGATGAGGGACTATCAGTGGATCCTGGACGTGGAAGGACACTTGGGGGATGATGCCAAGGATGCCGATGATCCCACAAACGCCCAAGCGCACTATGCCCGCGCATTCGAGTTCGCGCGCCAGCGCAGGGATTCCATGAACATGAGTTGGAACTTGGAAAGGCTTGGACTGTCGCTTGCTGAACAAGGGCGAACAGCGGAGGCGAGGAAACGCTATCTGGAGGCGTTGGACTTGGTCAAGGGAATGGATCCGCGCTTCAGCGTGATGACGCATGACGATATGGGGGCGCTCCTCCTGCAGTCGGGGGATCCACGCGGATCGCTAGAGCATCTTCTCTTTGCCGATGCCACTTTCCGGCTCGGTCCTGCAGCGGACGAGTTCGCGGACCATTTGGAGCGCTTGGCAAGAACGTATGCGGCGCTGGGTCGGTGGGATCTGGCCTACAGCAATGCCGAACGTTCGCGTGCTATGAAGGACTCGCTCCAGAGCGCAAGACGGGTGCAGGACCTCACGCAATTGCGCATGCAGACGGAATTCCAACGCACATGGGATGAAGAGCAGGGACGGCAGCGGCTCCGAGATGAACTGGGCGCTGCGGAACTGACCCAGCAACGCCGTGTGCGCAACATCAGCATTATCGGAGCGCTGTTCATCGCCCTGTCCCTCGTGCTCGTGGAGCGGCAAAGGCGCCTTGCTAAAGCAGCGCGGAAGCGTGCAGAGCACAGCGAGAAGTTCAAGCAGCAATTCCTGGCGAACATGAGCCACGAGATCCGCACGCCGATGAACGCCATCATGGGCATGAGCGGGATCCTCAAACGGAACGAACACACACCTGAACAAGACAAGTACCTCGACGCCATCAGCCAGAGCAGCGAGAACCTGCTGGTGATCCTCAACGACATCTTGGATCTGAGCAAACTAGAGGTTGGCAAGATCGATCTGGAAGAAGTCTCCTTCGACCCGCGGAAAGTCGTAGGCAGTGTGCGCGATATCCTACGCTTCAAGGCGGAAGAGAAAGGCCTCGCGCTGCATGTGGAGATCAGTGCGGATGTGCCGCCGATGATCAACGGTGATCCAACGCGCCTGAACCAGATCGTGCTGAACCTGGCCGGGAACGCGGTGAAGTTCACCGAACATGGAAGCGTGATCCTCCGGGTGACAACGAAGGACCCTCAGCCCGAAAGATGTACGCTGGTCGTCGAGGTGATCGACACTGGTATCGGTATTCCCACGGACCGATTGGACAAAGTCTTTGAGGAATTCACCCAAGCCTACAGCGATACGACACGCAAGTACGGCGGCACGGGCCTCGGCCTCACCATCAGCAAACGGCTTGCGGAGATGCAGGGCGGCAGCATCTCGGTCACCAGTGAACAAGGCATGGGCAGCACGTTCATGTTGATCATTCCGTACGCGATCGCCGGATCGACCGGCGAGAAGGGTCCTGTTGGGGCCAATGATCATCGGCCCCAACAGATCGCTCTTCGCGATCTCCGCATCCTCCTCGCCGAGGACAATGACTTCAACGCGATGGTGGCGCAGGATGAACTGGCCGATGCCATCCCTGGCGTGCAGGTGGATCTGGCAGTGAACGGAAAGGTCGCCGTGAGGCTGGCTGAAACGAACAATTACGACCTGATCCTCATGGACGTGCAGATGCCCGAGATGAACGGCTACGATGCGACCAAAGCGATCCGTGCATTGCCCGGCGACAAGGCGCGCATGCCCATCATCGCGATGACGGCGAACGTGATGAAGGAGGAGGTGGATCGCTGCATGGAGGCCGGCATGGACGGCTTCGTGCCCAAGCCCTTCAAACGGGAGGAACTGATGGACGCCATAAACAGCGCCCTGCTGGGTTAGGGGGATGCACGGCTTCCAGCGGAAGGTTCAGCCCAGCCTGGTCACAGGCTTCCGAACGGCAGAGGCGTGTGAAGAGCAGCCCTTGCCGTGAGCGCAAACGATCGGGTTCGCGTCCACGGTCCATGTCCGGTACAGATCGTCCGTGGAAGGGAGGCTGAGCATCATTTTTTTTCCTTGCGCCTCCCAGTGGCCATTTCACGTCCACCGGTTTGGCGGGGTGCTCGAGTTGAGGATCGTGCCCGTGGATAAACAGAGCGACGGTGCGCTGATCGAACGCATCATCAATGAGAACCGCGGCCTTCTCAAGCGTTTGGCAAATAGCTGATATCACGACCGGTCCTGGGGTTCAAGCGTGGGCGGCCCGATGAACGGGAACCGGCCCTGCTCCGCCGTTGCAGCTTCATGAAGGCGCAGCAAGAAGCGGAAGTAGAGCCGCACGGCCACGAGCCGCAACGCCGCCCGCTTAGTGCGCGGACAGGCCACTGCGGACCTGAGTGCCGAAGGCAGAGGCTTGGGGGAAAGGAGACCTGCGCGGGTTTGATCCGATCTTCAACCGGAGGCCCTCTGAGTGCGCTTAGCGTTCAACGACGAAGCGCGTGCTCACCATTCCAGCAGAGCCGTTCCACAACACAGTGTACAAGCCCGGTGCGAGGTCATCAACGGAAAGATGGACGATGCCTTCGCGCGCAGTGGCGTTCATCACCGTGCGCCCTGCGCAGTCCGCTATCAGCAAGACATCGCCCGAACGCATGGCGCCGAAAACAGTGATCATCCCGTTCGCCGGGTTCGGCTGCACATGCAGCGCTTGTATCGCATTGGTTGCGGCAATGTGCGTGCTCATGTCCGCCCCATACTTCGCCGTGAAGGCTTCGCTCGTCTGGTTGGCCTGGAACGTGGCGAGCGGCCCGGGATCGAACACCGCGCTATCTCCAAAGCTGCCCACCACCAGCACGTTGCCTTCTGCATCCACCGCTGCGCCGTTGCTGGTGTCGAAGGTCATGCCGGTGGTGATCATGCGCACCCACTCGTAGCTGCCATCGATCGCGTAGCTCGCAACGAAGAGGTCATTCGGCTGCACGGGTGTGAAGACCACTTCGCCCGGCCCGGGATCATAATCCTGCGTTTGCGCGATGGCACAGGTCACCACCACACCACCTTCCGGACGTATCGCGATATCGCCAACGGCATCGAAGTGAATGTTGCCTTGCAGTTGATGCGCCCACACTGCATTGCCACTGGTATCCAGTTGTGCGAACAGCGTTTGCGGCCCACTGCCCGGGGCCACCAGTTCCAGCGCACCATCGCCAGGGTCGGCATCCACGGTGTTGCGGAAGGAGGCGAACACGTACAGCTGCGTTCCATTCGTACGCACAGCTTCTGCACTCATGTTGCCGGTGGCCGTTTGCGACTTCACCCACAACACGCTGCCCGCAGTATCCAGTTTGCACAAGTAGGTTGCACTGGGCGAGGCAGGCAAGGTCAACGTATCCGTGCCGCTGAACACGGTGTTGCCCGAGCAGGTGCCATAGAGGTAGAGCCTATCGTCCCCATACGCCAACGTAGCATCCCGCTGAATACCCGTTCCGCTCACGCTCTTGGCCCATTTGAACGAACCGTCCGGGCCATACTTCGCATAGAACGCATCCCACACACCGCCGCCGAAAGGCAGCATCACCGCGCCTTCGCCGAAGCTGGTCGGGCCGCTGCAATAGCCGCTCACGTACACGTTGTTGGCGTCATCCACGGTGAGGCCAGGGGTCAGCTGATCGCTACTGCCTCCCATGCGCTGCACCCACAAGAACGTGCCGTCCGGGGTGAGCTTCAGTACGAAGCCGTCCGTACTCGTCGTTGCGATCTGCACTACGGCAGGACCGGGATCCCAATCGAAGAAGCTGGTGAACACGCCGCTCACGAGGATGTCACCGTTGCCATCGACCACGATGTTCTTCGCGATCTCCAAGCTGCTGCCACCGGCCAGGTAATGCCACAAGTAATTGCCATTGGGGTCGTACTTCACCACGTAGAGGTCGCCGTTCACGCCGGTATTCGGTGGTGATAGGACTTCACCCGGCCCGGGGTCGAAGTCCACTACGCTGAACACGTGGCCGCAACTGTACACATTGCCTGCTGCATCCGTGGTAACCGCCTTGGCCACCCCGCCGCCCACAACCGGTGCGGCCCACATAAAGGATTGCGCATGGCCTTGGAGCGCGGTGATCAGCAGTCCTGCGATCGGATAGAAGCGAATATGCATGGCAACAAAGTAACCAACGCGGAGTGGGCCATGGCCGGATATATCGGGGAACCAGCAAGAAGCGGAAGTAGAGACGCAGGGCCACGAGCCGCAGAGCCGCCCGCTCAATCCCGGCTCAGGGCCGGGACAGCGGACAGAGGGCGGAAGTTTGGCGAAGGCCTGCACGGGAAGTAGAGAACCGCCGCGCTGCACCATGCTTTTGGGATATGAACTGGCAACAGCACATCACCAGCGACAAGGCCATCCTTGGAGGCAAGCCGGTCATTTCGGGTACGCGCCTCGCCGTTGAACACATCCAGGGCCGCTTGGCCGATGGTTGGACGAACGAGATGTTGCTGGAGAGCTTTCCGACACTGAAGCCTGAGCACATCCAGGCGGTGCATGCCTTCGTGCTGGAGTGCATGGTGGACGGCATGCTCATGTGGCCACTTCCCGGTAAGGCGTAATAGTTCCTGGCGGACGAGAACTTCCCGATGCCGAGCGTGGAAGTGCTTCGATGCGCAGGACATGATTTGGTGCATGTGAGTGCCGTAGCGAGCGGCTCATCCGATGAAGATGTTGTTGCACTGGCCAATTGTGATGGACGCACCGTGCTGACGTTCGACAGTGACATCGGAACGTTGGCCATGGCACGGAACCAAAAGGCGTTAGGCGGCATCGTGTACTTCCGTCTCTTCGCATTCAAGCCCACCACGCCCGCCGACATGCTGCTCGACTACCTCCAGGCAAACCCTGAAGTGGACTTCTCCGAACGCATCACCGTGTTCGATCCGCCGCGCGTGAGGCAGCGGAAGTTCGAGTAGCAAGCCGCGACCGGTCGTGGGCCAGCCCCGACGAGTCGTGGGTTCAAGCGTGGGAAGCCCGATCGCGGGAACCGGCAAGAAGCGGAAGTAGAAGCGCACGACCTCGAGCCGCAGAACCGCCCGCCCAGTGTGCGGCCAGACCGCTGCAGAGGCTTAGGGAAAAGGACACCCTACGCGGGATCATGACCGGAGGTGCCAGAAATGCACCTCCATTCAATTGGGGGCATGGTCCGCTTTAAGATCACGACCTGTGATCTTGAACGACCGGTCCTTCAAGGTCGCAAATTGCGACCTTGGAATGGTGTCCCTCCTTTGCCCCCTTTCAACTTGAGGTCGCAATTTGTGACCTCAAGATCCATCGCTAGGTTTACCTCATGTCCAAGTTGGTCAAGGCATTCTCCGACGAGTTCGTCATGAGCCGCATCCATGTGGTGCGTGGGCAGAAGGTGATGGTGGACAGCGACCTAGCACAATTGTTCACGGTGGAGACACGTGCGCTCAAGCAGGCTGTTCGACGGAACATCGAGCGCTTCCCCGAGGACTTCATGTTCGAACTCACCAAGGAGGAGGCCGCGGCTTTAACATCACAAACTGTGACCTTAAAGCGGGGTGAGCACCGCAAGTACTCACCCTACGCCTTCACGGAACATGGCGTACTCATGCTCTCCAACGTGCTGCGCAGCGAACGTGCAGTGCTCATGAGCATCCAGATCATCCGCGTGTTCACGCGCATGCGCGAACTGCTGCTCACCCACAAGGACCTGCTGCTGGAACTGGAGAAGCTGCGCAACACCTCCAAGACCCACGCGGGCAAGATCGCCGTGATCTTCAAGTATCTGAAGCAGATGGAACAGCGTCAGCAGGAGACCGAACTGCTCGATGAGATCCGCCGCAAGCCGCGACCGGTCGTGGGGTTCAAGCGTGGGAAGCCCGATGCAACGGGAACCGGCAAGAAGCGGAAGTAGAGACGCACGGCCACGAGCCACAGGGTCGTCCGCTCAAGAGCAGCGGACCGACCCGGCGTACCTGTCTGCCGAAGGCAGAGGTTTTGGGCAGACCCTGTCCGGGGTTCAAAATGTGCATCTTCACCATAAACCCCGCTCACGATGCGCGCTCTCTTATTCCTCTTCCTGTTCGTTCCAGCGTTGCAACTCACCGCACAGGATGGCAAGCTGGTGGAGCGAACCCCGTACACCGTTCCTGACAGTTCGATCGCCAAGTGGCGTTCGCGCATGCCGGACATCGATACCCTCCTGAATGGGGTGCGCATTTCCCGCATCACCTACCTGAGCGACGGGTTGAAAGTGAAGGGCTACATGGCGGTGCCCATCGGCAAGGGTCCATTCCCGAGCATCGTCTTTTGTCGCGGCGGTAACCGGCAGATCGGTCCGCTTGATGATGGTGCCATCCTGCGCTACCTCGCCAATGTGGCCAGATGGGGCTACGTGGTGGTAGGCACCACATACCGCGGCAACGATGGTGGCGAAGGCAAGGAAGAGTTCGGCGGTGCCGATGTACACGACGTGCTCAACCTGTTGCCCTTGCTCGAACAAGTACCCGAGGCCGACACCGCGCGCATCGGGATCTTCGGCGGAAGTCGCGGCGGCATGATGGCCTACATGGCCCTTACGCGCACCACGCGTTTCAAGGCGGCCGTGATCCGTTCGGGGATGTCGGACTCGTTCCGAAGCCTTGCCGACCGGCCCGAGCTGGAGAAGAACGTGTACGCCCAACTGGTGCCGGGCTGGGCCGAACACCGCGACTCGCTATTGGTCACGCGTTCGCCGGTGCGCTGGGCGGACCGCATGTGCAAGACCACACCGATCCTCATCGAGGCGGGCACCGCAGACAACCGCGTGAAGGCCGATCATGCCCTCGACATGGCCCAAGCGCTCTATGCCTGCAAGCACCCCTTCCGGATGATCATGTT
>JBDTNF010000179.1:0-6318 GCA_039933875.1 Flavobacteriales bacterium
TGATCAGCAAGTAAGACGAGGGCTCCGCCCCCAGGACAAAAGCAAAAAGCCCCCATCCGCCGTACGGTGGATGGGGGCTTTCGCTTTCGGGACGCACGGTCCTCCTTGTGATCAAGTACCTCCGAACTACGGCCCTGGTAGTGCCCAAGCCGGGCCTACCAGATCGCCACACGAGCAGCATGGACCGGTTGCTGAAAGTCGGGTGCTCGGAGCCCCTGTTGATAAGATCTTTCGACCAATTGGCACCCGCGGTTGACGAACCGTCACCTAAAAGTTGGAGGGACCCAAGAAGGTCGCCTACATTTCACGCCGGTTCCGAAAACCGCTTTCAATTCCCGGCCCTTCTTACCTAACTAGAGACGACCCGAACGCTCCCGCCCGCCTTATCACGGGCTGTTCACTTCCACGGATCTTATCGCATTCAGGCTCCCCAGCCTTACCAACCGACCGACGGCCCGGCCCAGGCCCTCTTTCCCCTAGCAACTCATCCTCAACCCAAACAAAGAACAATGAATAGTCGAAACTCTTCGACAACACTGCTGCGACGCACGTCGCGGTGGTGTAAAGCAGCCTTGCTCGGCGCGGCTTTCGCGCTGGTGGGGTCGGCCAATGCACAGTTGTCGGGTACGAAGAACGTACCCGGTGATTACGCCGATCTCGCTGCAGCGATCACCGACCTGAACACGCAAGGTGTTGGTGTCGGCGGTGTAACGATCAACGTCCTCGGGGGTAACCCCCAAACGGCACCTGCCGGTGGGTACGTGATCGGCGGGACGGGATCACTGGTGCTGACCTCGGCCAGCACTACCCAACAGATCTCCATCGTGGGGAACGGGAACACGGTCACCGCACCGACCCCGCAGGCATCGGGCAACCTGAACGACGGCATCTTCAAGCTGATCGGCGCGGATTGGACGACCATCAGCGGATTCACGATGCTGGAGAACGCGGCCAACACAACGACAGCTGCAGGGACCAATAACATGACCGAGTGGGGTGTCGCGCTCCTGTACATCACGACGACCGACGGTGCCCAGAACAATACGATCCAGAACAACACGATCGATCTGGATCGCACGTACCAGAATACCTTCGGGATCTACAGCAACTCCACACACTCGGCTACCTCCATTGCTACTAACGTAACCGCCACAGGCGCTGCAGGTGGAAATGACAACCTGAAGATCTATGGCAACACCATCACCGATGTGAACATGGGTGTTGTTCACGTTGGACCCACCGCAGCAGCTGACCAGAACGTCACTGCGGACATCGGCGGCACCACGGCTCCACAAGGGAACAGCATCACGAACTTCGGTACGACAGCAACATTCTCGGGTTATGCCAACGTTTCCGGCACCGTGAACGGGATCTTGGTAAGGAACACCAAGAACTTCAACATCTCGCGGAACACGATCACGAGTTCGAACGGAGGGATGACCGTCGGTGGAACGATGAACGGTATCCAGATCCCAGCTTCAACCAACGCGCCTACTGGCACGCTCACCCAGACGATCAACAACAACACCTTCTCACTTCGTCCAGGTTTGGCCAGCACTGCGATCATCGGTATCAACATGCCTAGCACAAGCGTGAATGCCACGACGACGTGCAATATGAACGCGAACGATTTCAACACCATGGGTCACACCGTGGCTGGGACGGGTGCGATCACGTTCATCCTCCAAGGTGGGAACCCGTTGACACAGACATTCAACAGCAACACGTTCACGAACATCACCGTGAACACCACGGGGACGATCACGTTCTTCTCGTTCGCACCGAACTTGATCAGCACTGGTACCATGTCGCTGAGCAGTAACGTGATCGTTACCGGCTTCACGCGAACCGGTGTTGGAACAACAACCGTGTGGTCTTCCAACGCTTCATCGGTGGCTGGGTCGACCCAATCGATGCTTTCGAACAATTTCTCGAACATCACGCTCACGGGTGCCTCGGCGTTCAACGGCTTCCTCAATACCGATGGAGGCTCCCCGGTAAAGACGATCAACGGCAACACGTTCGACAACATATCGACCGGCGCAGGGACGGTCGCGCCGATGTCGGTCAACTTCTCCGGTCCTGGCACGGTTGTGAACACCAACACGATCACCAACATCACCACGGGCAACTCGATCACCTGCCTCCTTTTGGGCAGCTCCAACGCAGCAACGCTGACGGCTTCCGGCAATACGATCGGGGGGATCAATTCCGGCGGGACGGCCGTTATCGGTATTTCCACGGCTGGCATCTCAACCGTTCTCTCGAAGAACAAGATCTACGATCTGAACGGGTCTGTTGCGGGGTCCATTGTTACGGGCATCACGGTCATCAACGCCGCCGCCGGGGCCACAGTGACCGTTTCCAATAACATCGTGGGCAATTTGACCGCCCCGATCGCAACATCGTCGAACGGTATCATCGGGATCAACCTGTCCGGATCGGCGGCCACGTCGAACTACAACGTGTTCGACAACACCGTTTACCTGAACAACACGGCCTCGGGTGCAGGGTTCGGTTCATCGGGCATTCTGGCGCTCGGCAGCGCAACGTCGACGACCTCGGCGCTGAACCTAAGGGGCAACATCATTGTGAACACCTCCATCCAGAACGGTGCGGGATTGACCGTTGCATACCGCCGCAGTCTCGGTACCGCAGGCGCACTGGCCAACTACGCCTCGACGTCGAACACCAACGACTTCTATGCGGGCACCCCAAGTGCCACCAACCTGATCTATTTCGACGGCACAAGCAATGCGCAGACGCTGGCCGCCTACAAGGCTGGTGTGTTCACGGCAGGCACCGTTGCACCGCGCGATGGCGCATCAGTTAGCGAGAACCCGACGTTCGTGAGCACAACGGGCTCGAACGCGAACTTCCTCCACATCAACACGGTCACGCCCACACAGCTCGAAAGCGGCGGCACACCCATCGCTGGCATTACCGATGATTTCGACGGGAATACAAGGGACGTTACCACCCCCGATATCGGCGCCGATGAATTCGCAGGTGTTCTGTTGGATCTGAGTGGTCCCTCGATCACCTACACGGCGCTGACCAATACGATCAGCGTGGCGAACAGGACCCAGTCGATCACCGTGACGGACCCCTCGGGCGTTCCTGTTGCGGGTATCGGCCTGCCGGTGATCTATTACCGCAAGAACGCTGGTGCTTACTTCAGCAACCAGTGCACGTCCACCGGCGGAAGCGGTTATGACTGCGTTGTCGACAACACCTTGATCGGCGGTGTCACCACTGGTGACGTGATCGACTTCTACGTAGCCGCGCAGGATGCTGCAGGCACGCCGAACGCATCGGTCAATCCTTCGGGAGGAGCAAGTGGCCTGACCACTAACCCACCTGCGGCTGGTACACCTCCGACCACGCCGAACAGCTACATCATCTCTGCGCCTATCAGCGGCACGATCAACGTCGGTACAGCAGAGACATTCACCTCGCTGACCCGCAACGATGCTGCGGGCATCTTCCGCTACATCAACAATAACGTGGTAACAGGTAACGTGACGATCGAGTGTACCTCGGACCTGTTGATCGAGGACGGTGCGGTGGCACTTAACGCCTTCGACTCGCCTTGGACCATTACGGTGAAGCCGAACGGTGCCCCACGGACCATTTCCGGCGCGGCAGCCTCAACAGCGCTGATCCGTACGAACGGTGCCAGCCGCTTCACCATCGACGGTTCTACATCCGGCGGCACGGACCGGAGCCTGACGATCACGAATACCAGCGTGACAGCGCCCCAGGTAGTTCGCTTCAGCGGTGTCGGGTTAACCCCTTACACCAGCAACACGCTGAAGAACTGCATCATCCGGAACGGGGTGAATACCAGTTCCGCAGTGGTAGTTGCTGATGCGGCCGGTGCGGCGCAGAATTTCACCAACATCACCATCCAGAACAACGACATCGGCACCGCCTTCATCGGCGTTTTCTGTAGCGCGACCGTGGCACCCGGCAATGGAGCGGGGCTGTTGATCACACAGAACTCTTTGAACAATGCGGGCGCCACGGCGATCCGCAACGTGGGCCTGTATGTGCAAGGCGCTGATGGCGCGACCATCAGTTCCAACACGGTCGGGAATTTCGAGAGCGCGATTGGCGAGACCGACGCGGGCATCTGGATGGCTTCCGGCGCAGGTAACACCACGGTCTCAGGGAACACCGTGAGCAATCTGGGCCTCACAGTGAACGGCGCGTTCAGCACCTTCGGCATTCGCGAAAGCTCTGGACTCGCAGCCTCAGGCAACAACATTACGGGCAACACGATCACCAGCATCATCTCGAACACCAGCCTCACTGCGGGGATAGCTGCCATTACGTGCTCCAGCGGTGGAACGACCATCCAACGGAACAACATCCAGGGGGTGAACAATACCAGCACGGGCACCTTCGGTGCTTTCGGTATCGACATCACGGCTGGCAACAACTGTGTGGTGAAGAACAACTTCGTGAGCGGCATAACCGGTGACATGACCGGCGGTGCAGCGTTCTCGACCTCGTTCGGCATCTTCGGGATCCGCGTTATCGCAGGAACGGGACACGTCATCGTCAACAACTCGGTGAACTTGTTCGGTGCTAGGGCCGGTACCGCGACCACCGGTCTTCTGACGGCTGCATTGGGTATCGCCAGCACAGCCTCCACCGGGATGGATATCCGGAACAACATCTTCGCGAACAACATCACTGGTGGTACGACCAGTTGCGCGAACGTTTCGATCGCTTTGCCTTCCGGTGGAACATCTGCGATGAACCTGACGGACAACAAGAACTCATACTACTACGGCACCGATGCACGGGCAGGTGCAGGTGAGCAAGGGACCACTTCTGGTGCCCCGAATCTCGCGACACTCGCCACCTTGGCGGCTTATACCAGCACGCTCCATGCGGCGGCCACCAACGACAACGCATCGACCGCTTCGACCGGTGCCGTTCCGTACGCTTCGAGCTCCGACCTGCACATCACTACCTCCGCCCCCGAGTGGAACACCGGAGCGACGATCGCATCAGTGACGAACGATATTGACGGGGAGACACGCCCGCAAAACGCCGCTTATGATATCGGCGCGGATGAGGTCCTCAACGTCTGCTCGGCACCAACGGCCACCGTCGGTGGTCCGCAAACGATCTGCGAACTGGGTACCACACTGGGACTGGGCGGTAATGCCCCCGGCTCTGGCATCGGCGGTTGGAGCGCCGTTAGCCCGGGATCGGGAGGGTTCAACCCGAACAACACCACACCGAACGCGACGTACACGCACGTCGGGGGGCCCACTGTGACCCTGCGCTGGACGATCACAGAAGCGTTCTGTCCCACCACCTTCGCGGATGTGGTCATTACGGTAAATCCTGCGGCACCTACTGCAACGGCAGGTGGCGATCAGAACATCTGCGCATTGGGTACCACAACCAGCCTCGGTGGCAATGCCGCCAGCCCTGGTACTGGCACCTGGACCGTCGAGAGCGGTGGAACCGGCACCTTCAGCAATTCTGCTAGCCCGACCTCGACCTTCACACACACTGGCGGTGTCGGTCCGGTGGTGGTCCGGTGGACGATCACCAATGCTCCCTGCACAGCGACGTTCGATGAAGTGAGCATCACTATTACGCCCACGGCACCCACTGCAACGGCAGGTGGTGATCAGAGCATCTGCGCACTGGGTACCACAACCAGCCTCGGTGGCAACGCTGCCACACCTGGAGTTGGCGCCTGGACCGTGGAGAGCGGTGGCACCGGCACCTTCAGCAACGCGGCGGATGAGAACTCGACCTTCACCCACACCAGCGGTGCTGGTCCAGTGGTGCTGCGTTGGACGATCACGAACGCACCCTGCACTCCTTCGCAGGCGGATGTGAGCATCACCATCACCCCGGCCAGCCTATGGTACGGTGATCTTGATGGAGATGGCTTTGGCAACGATCCTACCACGGGAACCGGATGTACGCCACCCAATGCAGGTGATGTGACCAACAACACGGACAACTGCCCTGGCATCTCGAACGTAGGCCAGGCCAACGCCGACGCCGACAACTTCGGTGACGTTTGCGACAACTGCCCTGCTGTTGCGAACAATAGCCAGGCTAACGCCGATGCCGATGGTCTCGGTGACGCCTGCGACGCATGCCCCAACGATGCAGCCAACGACAGCGATGCTGATGGCTTCTGCGCCGATGTGGACAACTGCCCGCTGATCGCCAACCCCAGCCAGGCCAACGCCGATGGCGATGGTCTCGGTGACGCCTGCGATGCATGCCCCAACGATGCAGCCAACGACAGCGATGCTGATGGCTTCTGCGCCGATG
>JBDTNF010000180.1:0-15867 GCA_039933875.1 Flavobacteriales bacterium
TGATCTTCATCATCGAGAACAACAACTACGCTATGGGCACCAGTGTGGAGCGCACGAGCAACGTGCATGACCTGAGCACGATCGGCGAGAGTTACGATATGCCGGGCCTCGGTGTGAACGGAATGCGCTGCGAGGATGTGCACGAGGCCATCGCGATGGCCTGCACCCATGTCCGCGCTGGCAACGGCCCGTATCTGCTCGATATCAAGACCTACCGGTACAAGGGCCACAGCATGAGCGACCCGCAGAAGTACCGTACGAAGGAAGAAGTGGAGGAGTACAAGAAGCAGGATCCCATCGAAGGTGTGCGCGCGACGGTGCTCGAGAAGAAGTGGGCCTCCGAAGCGGAGCTCGAGGCGATCGACGAAGCGGTGAAGAAGGAAGTGGAGGAGGCCGTGAAGTTCGCCGAGGAAAGCCCCTACGCCCCTGAGGACGAACTCTACAAAGACGTGTACTTCCAGAAGGATTATCCATTCGAGAAGGACTGACCCATGGCCGAGATCGTACGCATGCCCAAGCTGAGCGACACCATGACCGAAGGGGTGGTGGCCGCCTGGCACAAGAAGGTCGGTGACAAGGTGAAGAGCGGCGAAGTGCTCGCCGAGATCGAGACCGACAAGGCCACCATGGAGTTCGAGAGCTTCACAGATGGTGTGCTGTTGCACATCGGCGTGGAGAAAGGCGAGACCGCAGCCGTCGACAGCGTGCTCGCCGTGCTCGGAAAGGAAGGAGAGGACATTACAGCGTTGCTCGCCAGTGCTGCGACCGCTGCGCCCAAAGCTGAAATTTCGAAGGAAGCTCCTGCGCCCAGGGAGCAGGTGCAGGAGGCCGCAAAGCCTAAGGAGCAGGTGCAGGCGCAGGAGGCAATTGCCCCTGCCGGTCATTCCGAGCGCAGCGAAGGAACTGCCCCTGTTGCGAAAGCAACACCTGCTCCTGCTCCGACCAACGGCCGCGTCAAAGCCAGCCCGCTCGCGAAGAACCTGGCGGAGGAGAAAGGCATCGACATCGGTCGTGTACATGGCACCGGTCCGGATGGCCGCATCACCAAACAGGACATCGAGAATTTCACGGGCGGTGGTGCGCAGTACAGCGTGCCGCAGGTGGAGAAGTTCGAAGAGGTGGCGGTGAGCCAGATGCGCAAGACCATCGCGAAGCGCTTGAGCGAAAGCCTCTTCACCGCACCGCATTTCTACCTCACCATCGAGATGGACATGACGCGCGCGATGAGCGTACGCGAGGCGATCAACAAGCGGATCGAGCCTGAGAAGGTCAGCTACAACGATCTTGTGATCAAGGCTGTGGCGCACGCGCTGAAGCAGCATCCGAAGGTGAACAGCAGCTGGCTCGGCGATCGCATCCGCTTCAACGAGCACGTACACATCGGGGTGGCCGTGGCGGTGGAGGAAGGCCTGCTCGTTCCCGTCGTGCGCTTCGCCAATGGCAAGTCACTGCGCACCATCGGTACCGAGGTGCGCGACCTCGCGAAGAAGGCCAAGGAGAAGAAACTGCAACCCGCCGATTGGGAAGGCAACACCTTCACCATCTCGAACCTCGGCATGTTCGGCATCGAGGAGTTCACGGCCATCATCAACCCGCCCGATGCGTGCATCATGGCCATCGGGGGCATCATGGAAAAGCCCTTGGTGAAGAACGGTGCCGTTGTGCCTGGTCACACCATGAAGGTGACCTTGAGCTGCGATCACCGCGCCGTCGATGGCGCCACCGGCGCGGCCTTCCTCAACACCTTCAAGCAGTTCATGGAAGAGCCGGCGCTGCTGCTTGGTGAGGGGGCGATTTGATCTGGCTTTCACGGATGAAGCACGTTAAGAAGAAGTTCATCCGATCCAGAGGTTTGAGCGAGGCGGAAGGCACGATTCTCGATTCCGTATCCGCGACCGAAGAGACACTTGGGACGATTGTCCAAAGAGGTGGCGACGAGTACGTTGCCATACTACTTACAACCGGACAACAGTTGGTACAGGCATTTATGTATCAGCACGAGGGGAACGTTTACCCTGTTCCTGAAGCCAATCCTATCGTTCTATACTTCGAGATTGCTCGTCATAACGTCAGGGATTTGAACCCCGTTCGGCGAGATTTACTCGCAAGCGTCGTTGGTCAGGAGGCGAATGTGATTGTCGCCAACAACAAGTTCTATGGATTTTACGCACGAGCGGCGGGTGCTGTGATTTTCATGCACACCGCACTGGAGGCATTCATGAATTTTGTGATTCCCAAGACGTTCACGTACTCGAGATCTAAGCCTCGGCACACCGAGGTTTTCGACTGTTCACAGATTCAGAGGTTCATTCCATGCGAAGAGAAGCTCGACAAAGTGATGTCAGCGGTATTTGCGAAGAGTTTTGCGCTTGACCATCCTGCGGAATACAAAAGACTCTTGCGCTTGCTCGAACTCAGGAACAATCTCATTCATACCAAGGCTCTCGTTAAAGGTCCTAGGAGCATATACGAGGCACTCTATACCGAGGCACTTGATTTTGACTACTACGCAGCGTTGAAGGCGGTTCGCGCCTTCCTCAACTATCATAGTCCGAGTCTCATCGAGGATTGCGATTGCGATAGAGAGGATGGCGTTCAAGAATAGCCGGACCGCCGCTCATGTGGATCTGTGATCCGTGTGTCCTTCACTGCGGTTCTTTTGTCAGTAGGAAATAGTCGGCACGCAAGCTGCGTTGGTGTGGGCAAACCACCACCATGTTCAAGCGCGTTCACGACTTCCTCTGGCGGCATGTGGGACTGATCAATTGGGCGGCGCTCGCCGTGGGCTTCTGCTTGGCGCTGCTGGCTGGGCGTATCCAGATGAGTGGGCGCAGCTCCTTCTTCTTCCTCTCATGGAATCTTCTGCTGGCGCTGGTGCCGCTCCTGTTCACTGCACTGGCCTCCGCGCTTTCCGGCGTTGGTGCCCGTAAGCTGGCGCTGCTGGCCTTGGTCCCTTGGCTGCTCTTCCTGCCCAATGCGCCCTACATCCTCACCGATCTGTTGCACCTGAAGGCCCGTGCCCCGATCCCGATCTGGTACGACATGGTGATGCTCCTTGCCTTCGCCCTCACGGGGCTGATGCTCGGCTACCTCTCGTTGATCGCCGCAGAGCGCGTGTTGCTCCGTTCGTTCAAGCGTCCCGTGGTGGTCCTCATCAACGGCCTGGTGTTCTTCCTCTGCGGCTTCGGTATCTACCTCGGTCGGTTCCTGCGCTGGAACAGCTGGGATATCGTTACGCGGCCACGGTCGTTCATGGAAGTGGTCGGTGCACGCGTCATGGACCCCACGGCGCATTCCACCACATGGGCGGTCACCTTGCTCGTGGGCGTGTTGCTGTCGATCACATACGCGTTGGTGCAGGGTGTAGGCCTTGGGGCCCGTCCCAGCGGCGCGTGATCATGCGGCAAGGCTGGGTCGATCTAGCTTCGCTTCGTAATTATGCGCTCCGTCCTCCTCGTCCTCGGTCAATTCGGCTCCATCGCCATCCTGCTGTTCGGTGGTGGTTGGCTCCTGCCGCTCTGGGCGTGGGCCTTGTTCGCCCTCGGGCTTGTGATCTTCTTCCTCGCAGTGGCAGCATTGGGCGGCGGCAATTTCACCATCATGCCCGATCCGCGCAAGGGCAACACGCTTTCGAAGCGCGGCATCTATCGCTTCCTTCGCCATCCCATGTACACGGCCGTGCTGCTTTGCGGAGTTGCGGTATCGTTCGGCGCTCCGAGCGTGTGGCGTTGGGGCGCGCTCACCGTTTGCTGCGTGGTACTGGTCATCAAGGTTCACTACGAAGAGCGGGCGCTCACTACAGTGCATCCGGAGTATCCGGAGTTGATGAAAGGCGTGGCGCGGTTGCTTCCCGGGATCTGGTGAGCGCAGCATCATTTGGCGTCAAGCGCCCTGCGCCACCCTGGCCGGCTTCCCGAGGAACTCCCGCTTGAACCACAGTTCGAAACCGGGATCAAGGAAGGCCCAACCTTTTGGCGCCCGTTCGATGAGGTCCTTGTTCTCCAATGCCATGCGCGCCTTCTGCACATTGCGCGAGGTGCCCAAGCGGTGCTCGTGCATCACGGCAGCGCTGGTCAATTGTGTCTCGCCGTTCGCGATCGCCTTGAGGATGTTGATGCCCGACTGGCTCAGTGTTTCGCACTGCAACTGGTAGAGCGGTGTGTTCGCATCCAGCACCAGTTCGAGCGCACGTTCCAGTCCATCGCGGTCGGCCTTCTTCTTTGTGAGGCTCCAGGTGAAGTGCGCCAGTTGCTGCACGTACCAACTGTGGCACTGCACCGTATTGGCCAGGGCTGTAGCGAGTTCGGGCGTGATGCTCTTGCCCGTGCTCTTGAAACGCTCCACGATGAAGGGCGTCCAGTGCGCGATGGCGATGCGCTGCAACCAGATGAGGTCACCGAAACGATAGAACGGTTTGCCGCTGCTGTCGAAGAGGTCGGCCATCATATGGCGCTTGCTGCCGTACAGCACATAGGTCACGTGCTTATGGCGTTGCCAGTGCGCGCGCATCAGCTTCTGCATACGCAGGTCGTCGTTCCAGTTGGTCAGGTTCTGGAACTCGTCCACACAGATCACCAAGCGGAGTTTCCTGGCTTGCGCGATGCGTTCCGGCAGGTCGAGGATATCACCCACGTACTTGCGTGCCTCCTTCCAGTCGAAGCCGATGCTGATGCCGGGATCCACATCGTTGCCCACCTCGATGCGGGGGCTGATGCTCTTGAAAAAGGTCTTCGCGTTGCGCACCTGCTCCTCCCATTTGTTGGACGTGGCCTTCAGCGTTTCGCGCGCGAGATCCTCCAGGAACTCCTCGAACGTGCCGCAGGTGAACATGTCGAGGATGGCCACCCGGGCATTTTTGCGTTCGGCCTGCAACTCGATGGCCGCTTGTTCCACCAACGAGCTTTTCCCCCAGCGACGCGGGCTGATGAGGATGGTGTTGATGCCACCGGCCATGTTGCCCCTCAGCCGTTCCAGGTCCTTTCGCCGGTTGTTGAAGGTGGCCCTGTTCACGGTGCTGCCGAAGTCGAACGGGGTGGTTTCTTCTTCCATGGTACCCAAAGGTATGGTACCATATGGTACTGTACCAAATGGTATGAGCGTGGGCCTTCCTATCGGGCCGCGCGTGGGGCGGGTGCGATGCGTAGTGGAACGTACCGCCCGCCCGACAGCTTGAAGTAGCGCTGGTCGAGGTACTCGTTGTCCAGCACATCCCAGCAGCGGAAGATGAACTTGTCGAGGTGCGCGACCACATCGGGGCATTCGAGATCGTCCGTGGTGATCACCGACACGACGGCATCAGGACCATCCTTGGCGGAGAGCAGCAAACATTCAACACCGGTGCTCCAGTAGGGCGACACCTTATGGCCCGGTGGCCCGAACGTGACACCGGCCGGATCAACGATGACTTTGTGCAGTCCGATGTGCCGCGCGCCATCGATCCAGGCTTGCTGCCAACGGGTACGCGCTTCATAGTACGGGGCGATCCATTCTGCACAGACCATGCGATAGCCGGCACAGATCAGCAGCACGATGAGCAGGAAGAGCCGCCAGCGCACCAACGGAAGCACACGCAACACGCCGATGAGCACGACCCAGGCCGGTGCTGCGAAGTCGACCTGTTCCCGGTAACGATCGTGCATGGGCCATGGCATATACAATCCGGTGAGCACATGGATGGCGAGCAACCCGAGCCAGAAGATGGCGAATACGCGTCGTTGCCGCGATCGCCACAGCGCAACCGAGGTGACGATCATGAGCAGCAGCACATCCGGGTAATGCTCCCATGCCCGGGTGATCTGGGTCCGCAGGAATTCCAGCGAGAAAAGTGGGAGCACGCGCGAAGGGGAAGTGATCTGCCAGATAAAGGACAGTTGCCCACTCTCGTAGTAGCTCATTGTTGCGAAGTGCAACGCGAGGAACGCGATCAATGCGGATCCCAGCACAAGCATCAAGCGTCGGTCGCGCCAATGCCCTCCGATAAGCAGCATGCCCGGCACGAGCAGGAGTGCCATGAAATGGCTGGAGATCGCGCCAAGGAAAAGCAGCACCAGGAGGATCCAACGGGTGCGAGGAACGAGTCGTTCCGAAACCAGCACGGCCTGGAAGAGGATCAACAGATCCACGCCGTAGTACAATTCGAAGATGGGGCAGAAGAGCCCGTGCGTAAGGCCGATGAGATGCACAGCGGCGAGCGCGATCACCGCGCGTTCGTTCCTGAGCACGCGTGCTGCGAACCACATGCACAGACCGAGGAACACCACATTGTTCAGCGAGTGCAGCAGGATGAGGGTGCTCATCGACAGGCCCAGCTTCACACCGGCCAGCGCCAGGATCTGCGAAAGGGCCAGCACCCAGCGCCCATGCTCGACGTGGAAGGTCCCTTCGTTGATGACCCGCGCGAGGTAGTAGCCCGAGTCGGCGTAGATCCGCTGATCGGCATAGTGCCATGCGAAGACCGTGAGGAACAACAGCACGGCCGCAGGCAACAGCACGCCGCCCGCGTGCCATAACCGCTCCGTGGTGCTGGAAGGACGGTCGGTCATGCGGGTGAAAGTAGTTCCAGCCTGCGGCTTGGTACTTTTCGACCGTCGCACATGCTCGATACGCCGATCGAATTCCTGAAAGGGGTGGGCCCGCAACGGGCCGAACTGCTGCGCGCGGAGCTGGGCATCGGGACGTTCGGCGATCTGCTGCACCATTTCCCCTTCCGCTTCATCGACCGCAGCCGCTTCCACAAAGTGCGCGAGCTGGACCAGGACCTGCCGCAGGTGCAATTGCGCGGGATCCTCGGACCGTTGAAGACCATCGGCGAGAAACAGGGGCGGCGCCTCGTTGCATCGCTCACGGATGCCACCGGATCGGTGGAACTGGTCTGGTTCAAGGGCGCACGCTGGCTACTGGGATCCCTGAAGCCCGGGCAGGAGTACATCGTCTTCGGCAAACCGAACCAGTACAAGGGGAAGTTCAACCTGCCGCATCCCGAGCTGGAACTGGCCGCGACATGGGAGCAGGGCGTTGACAGCGCCTTGCAACCGGTGTACAGCACCACAGAGAAGCTCGCCGCGCGTGGGTTGACCAGCCGCGCCATCTGGAAGCTCCAAAAGACATTGCTTCCACAACTCGCTGGGCAACTGCCCGAGACATTGGCGCGTGAACATCTCGACTGGCTGGGCGGCGTGCAGCGCGAAGAGGCCTTCCGCCAGGTACACGCCCCGCAGGACCAGCAGCGATTGGATGCGGCTCTTCGGCGACTGAAGTTCGAGGAACTGTTCTTCGTCCAGATGCGCCTGCTACAGCAGAAACTATTGGTGCAAGGCTCTGTGCGCGGCAATGTCTTCGCACAGGTCGGCGAGCGCTTCAACACGTTCTACACCGATCACCTGCCGTTCGAACTAACCGGTGCCCAGAAGCGGGTGGTGAAAGAGATCCGCAAGGACATGGGCAGCGGGCACCAGATGAACCGCTTGCTGCAAGGCGACGTCGGCAGCGGAAAGACGCTTGTGGGCCTGCTCAGCATGCTGATCGCCATGGACAACGGCTTCCAGGCCGCGTTGATGGCGCCCACGGAGATCCTCGCGCAGCAACACTTCGCCACACTTACGAACTTCCTGAAGGCCATGCCGGTGGTGGTGCGGTTGCTGACCGGCAGCACGAAGGCCGCTGAGCGCAAGAGCATGCTCACAGCCCTGCGCTTGGGTGAGGTCCATCTCCTGGTGGGCACGCACGCCTTGCTCGAGGACCGCGTGGTATTCGACAAGCTCGGCCTGGTGGTGATCGATGAGCAACATCGCTTCGGCGTGGCGCAACGCGCGCGCTTATGGGCGAAGAGCGAAGTACCGCCGCACGTGCTGGTGATGACCGCGACGCCGATCCCGCGCACGCTGGCGATGACGCTGTACGGCGATCTGGACACCAGTGTGATCGACGAGTTGCCGCCGGGTCGCAAGCCCATTCGCACGGTGCATCGCTACGATCATTCGCGCAACGCCGTGTTCGGTTTCATGGAGGAGGAGATCGGGAAGGGGCGGCAGGTCTATGTGGTGTACCCGTTGATCGAGGAAAGTGAGAAGAGCGATCTGAAGGACCTTACCGATGGGTTCGAGAGCATCAGCCGCCGCTTCCCCCTGCCGAAGTTCGCGGTGGGCATTTTGCACGGTCGCATGGACCAGGCCACCAAGGACTACGAGATGGCGCGGTTCAAGAAGGGGGATACGAACCTGCTGGTCGCCACCACGGTGATCGAGGTCGGCGTGGATGTGCCCAACGCCAGCGTGATGGTGATCGAGAACTCCGAGCGGTTCGGCCTTTCCCAGTTGCACCAGTTGCGCGGCCGTGTGGGCCGTGGCGCTGAACAGAGCTTCTGCATCCTCATGACCGGCGATCGCCTGGGCAGCGATGCCCGTGCGCGCATCGAGACCATGGTCCGTACCAACGACGGGTTCGAGATCGCCGAAATGGATCTGCGCCTGCGGGGGCCGGGTGATCTGATGGGGACGCAGCAGAGCGGCATCCCGCAACTGCGCATCGCTGATCTGGTGGAGGACAGTGCGCTATTGCAGCAGGCACGTCAGGCGGCCTTGCGTGTGTTGGAAGTGGATCCAGGTCTCGCGGAGCCGCGGCATGCACCGATCGCCCGAACGCTCCGCGAACAGCGGAAGGACGGCGTGGTCTGGGGCCGGATCAGTTGATCCGATCAGGTGGTCATCGCCGCCCTGCGACGGATCTCGCCGGGATCGAGCACGTGGCGCAAACAACCGAGCGCGATCAGGAATTGGGCAGCTGCATACGTGATCAGCACCGACCATTCCGCGTGACCCAACTGGTGCGAGAAGCGGTTGATGGCGAGGATGCTGTCCGACGCGATGAAGAGCAGGGCGCCGAAGAAGACGAGCAGGAAACTGCGCAGGAACGTGCGACCGAACCGGTACGCGGCACCGATCCCCATCAACGTGATCACCACGGCATACAACGCAACGGGGACCATGATGCCTTCATCGACCTTGGGCAGCAGGTCGCTGGCGAAGAAGTAGCCGTACGCGATCACGCCCACGGCGAGCACCGTTGAAATGAGCACGCCCTGCGGTCCGCCCACATTGGCGATGTTCTGCGCGAAGGCCATGGTGTAGCATAGCTGCGCGATGAGAAAGGCGCCCAGCCCGATCAGGAAATTGAACTCGTCCAGGTGTTGGAGCATCAGGGCGACATCGCCGACGAGCGAGAAGAAGAGGCCTGCCTGTATGAGCAGCGTGAACCGGTCGCCCACACGCCGACTGCTGAAGAAGAACCAGCTGGAGAGGATCACCATCATGGCCGGCTTGCAGATATAGACCAACCAATGCCGCCCGGTCATCTCGCCGATAATGGTGCCCAGGGTGGCCAGGCCATACACGACGCCGTTCACAAGGTTGTTCTTTCGGTAGTCCATGAAAATGTGGGAACGGTTGGGTCGGGTTCCCGGAGCGGTGGCCAAATTAGAAAGCATTGGGGACCTTGATCCTGAACACCAGTGCTTCGGTCCCGCGATGGATTGTCCGACCCTCCTGCACCATGCCGTTGCGCAAGGCCACGGCCTGGCTTTTCAGGTTGTCCGGATCGATCAACGAGATCACCGACGGGGTGACCCTGTGGTCGAACGCGAAGCGTTTCACCGCGATGGCCGCTTCCGCTGCGTAGCCGTTGCCCCAGTGCTGCGGGAGGAAATGATAGCCGATCTCCAGTTCCGGCTGGCCATCCACTTCCTGCGTGAGCAGGCCGCACATGCCCACTGGTACTCCGCCGTCGCTGAGAAGGACCGCATGCAGTCCACTGCCGTCCTGCGCATGGCGCTCGAGCGACCGTTGGATCATGGCCATGCCATCGGTGCGACTTCCCACCGTGAAAGGCATGAAACGGATGGCCTCGGCGCTGTTCATGTAGTCCATCCACCAGTCCATATCGCTTTGCTGCAGGCGACGGAAGCGTAACCGGTCGGTAACGAGACCTTCGATCGAGGGGATCGGGAGCGTGATCATGTGGTGGGGTCGTGCGGCGCGCGGATCAACAGCAGAAGCCAGAGCACGCTGAGGAGGGCGATGCTCGCCATCGGGACCAGCAGTGCGGACGGGCCCATGGCGAACAACAAGCAGAGGAACGCCAGCGATCGGACAACTTCGGACCAGAGGCCCCAGCGTTTTCCTTCCAGGGCGACCCCCATATCCATCACCCACCAGATGATCAGTGCGGCAAGGCACCATTGAACTACCGGTGCCAAGGTGTGTTGCAGGAACAGGAAGTAGGTGGTGACCGCCAGAAGGGCCGCGAATTGGACCGCGACGTAGATGTTCACCGCACGTGTCGCATCCGTGTCGAACTTCCGGTAGGTGGCCCTGTCCTTCGCTTTGGGTCCATCGAAGCCGCCCAATTCGGCCGGCCGCCAACCCGGTGGTTTCAGGAACACGCGCACCTTGTCCATCCAATGGGATGATCGCCTGGCCAATGCGCCGAGCTCCGCCCAGTAGCGGAAGTTCGCCGTTACCGGGTCCCATGTCCCCAGTTGCGTGGTGATGCCATAGACCGGTTCCTCTTCCTCGCGTTGGAAGGTCCCGAAAAGCTTGTCCCAGATGATCAACGTGCCGGCATGGTTCCGGTCGATGTACTTCGGATCGCTGCCGTGGTGAACGCGGTGGTGGCTCGGTGTATTGAAGAGCCATTCGAACGGCCCCATGCGGCCCACGGCCTTCGTATGGATCCAGAACTGGTAGAGCGTGACGAACGCGCCCACCGTGACGATGAGCAGCGGGTGGATGCCCAACAGGGCGATGGGTATATAGAACCAGAAGCTGAGCAGCCCCTGCCACCAGCTCTGGCGAAGCGCCACACTGAGGTTGTATTCCTCGCTCTGGTGGTGAACGATGTGGGCGGCCCACAGGAAATTCACCTCATGGCTCAAGCGGTGGAACCAGTAATAGAGCATGTCCACCAGCAGGAAGGTGGCGAGCCATGTGAGCAGGCTGGTCTCGATGGTGAACAGCCGCCAATGATCATAGACCCAGAGGTAAACGGCGAATATCACGGTCTTGCTGAACGCGCCCACGATCTGCGATCCGATGCCGCACCCCAGGTTCGCGACGAAGTCATTGAAGCGGTAGACCTTGCGCCCGCTCCATGCGCTCCAAGCCAGTTCGCAACCCATAAGGATGAAAAAGAGCGGGATCGATAGCGCGATGTAGTCCATCGGTGGATGGTAAGGCAACTCAAGGTTTGCGGCCGATCACGATCACCTCGTCCGCCAGGTGCGGGAAGAGTTTGATGGCGAGGTTCTTCTTCCAGAAGGCGCGGCGCCAGCCGGGGAAGTTGTTGCGGTGCAGCGAACGCACGATGTGGAAGCCGCTTTGGGTGAAGATCTCCTCGATCTCCGCGCGGGTGTATTCCTTCACGTGCATCCAATCATCCCAGATCAGCGGCAACTCCGTGTGGTTCCAGGTGCGCGTGACCGCTGTTTGCTGCACCCCTTTCCGCACTTTCTCCACCACGGGCCGTCCCTTCATGAACTCCACCACGCGTTCGTAGGCGGTCGCGTTCACCGTGCTCAGGAAAAGGTGGCCACCGCTCGGAAGGCGGTCGTAGAGCTGTTGGAAAAGCAGGTAGGGCGAGAACCGGAAATGCGCGATGCAGTGGGCGATCACGAAGCAATCCACCTTCTCCTTGATCACCGACAGGTCGCCCACGAAGAAGTCCTCGAAGTAGATCGGCACACCGGTCTCGCGGGCCCAGGCCTTGTTCACATCGGCCGCCCACGGCGATTCCACCGCGATCACATGCCGGCCTTTTTCCTTCAACATGATCGCCAGCCCGCCTCCCGGCCCGGGACCCAGTTCCGCATAGCAGGCGGCATCAAGGCCGATCAGGTCGGCCACATTGTTGGCTACGCGGATGCGGTTATGGTCGTGGTGGTCCATCAAGGGACGTGCGGGTCGGAGGGCGCGAAAAATACGCTTTCGACCGGGCCTTCTGCGGGCTTGGGCGGGCCCACCTGCGCGGGTTCGCTTTCTTTGCGCCCGGAACGCGATCAGGCGTCCCCAACGAACCCGGCTCATGCGCATCTCTTGGAACTGGCTCAAGCGGTATGTCGCAACGGACATCACCCCGCAACAGGCGGCAGCGGTGCTGACCAGTACGGGGTTGGAGACGGAGAGCGTGCACCTCTTCGAACCGGTGAAGGGCATGCTGCAGGGAGTTGTGGTGGGCCATGTCCTGGAGTGCGACAAGCACCCCGATGCGGACCGGTTGAGCCTATGCCTTGTTGATCTGGGTCAGGGCGAACCGGTGCGGATCGTGTGTGGTGCGCCCAATGTGGCGGCCGGGCAGAAGGTGTTGGTGGCGACCGTCGGCTGTGTGCTGAACCTCGCCGATGGGACCAGTATCACGATCAAGAAGAGCAAGATCCGGGGTCAGGAAAGCAACGGCATGATCTGCGCCGAGGATGAACTGGGTCTGGGCCAGAGCCACGAAGGGATCATGGTATTGGACCCCGGTGCGCGCACCGGTATGGCGGCCAGCGAATACCTGGGCTTGACGAGCGACCATGTGTTGGAGATCGGCCTCACGCCCAATCGCACCGATGCCATGGGGCATGTCGGCGTGGCGCGCGACCTCGTCGCTGCGCTGAACCACCGTGAAGGGGCTGGCTTGACGGTCGAGTGGCCGGCGATCGACGCCTTTGCACAGGACGACAGCGCGCTGACCATCCACGTCGAGGTGAAGGACACACACGCCTGCCCGCGCTATGCCGGTGTCACGCTGACCAACGTGAAGGTCGGCCCGTCGCCAGCCTGGTTGAAGGAATCCCTCACCGTGATCGGGCTCAAGTCGATCAACAACGTGGTGGACGTGACCAACTTCGTACAGCACGAGCTGGGCCAGCCGCTGCATGCCTTCGATGCGGCGAAGCTGCGGGGTGGTCGCATCGTTGTGCGCATGGCGGCAGCGAATGAACCCTTCACCACACTGGATGGAGTTGAGCGCAAGCTGAACGAGCAGGACCTGGTGATCGCGGATGCGGAGCGCCCTGCTTGCATCGCTGGTGTGTTCGGTGGCATGGACAGCGGTGTGGGCGAGGCCACGACAAGCATCTTCCTGGAGAGCGCATGCTTCGATCCCTCCACGGTGCGGCGCACCGCGCGGAGACATGGGTTGAACACCGACGCCTCCTTCCGCTTCGAACGAGGTGTGGATCCCGAGCTGACCGTCTACGCGTTGAAGCGTGCCGCATTGCTCCTGAAGGAAGTGGCCGGCGCACACATCAGCTCATCGGTCATCGATATCGACCACCTGCCGAAGCACGCACGCGAGGTGCACTTGCGATTCGCCGATGTCGAGCGGCTCGCTGGCGTACGCATCGATCACGATGCGATCGTGCAGGTGTTGGAGGGGCTCGACTTCCGCATCAAGGAGCGTACGGTCCTGGGGGTTCACGCACTGGTGCCCGCGTATCGGGTGGATGTCTACCGCCCAGCCGATGTGATCGAGGAGATCCTGCGTATCCACGGCTATGACCAGGTGCCCATTCCGGAGCGATTGATGTGTCCACCGGTCCGGTACGAGGCGCTCAATTTGGAGAGCTTGCGCCAGCAACTCGGCGCGCACTTGGCCGCCCGCGGTTTCCGTGAGGTGATGACCCCGTCACTGGTGAACGGAGCGAGAAGCACAGCAAGTGGTGTCACCACGGCGGAGCAACTCGTTCGCCTGCAGAACCCATTGAGCGCGGAGTTGGATGTGATGCGGCCCACCATGCTCTTCGGTGCCCTCTCCGCCCTGGCGCACAACATCGATCGCCAGCAGCGCGACCTGCGCTTCTTCGAGCGTGGCAGGACCTATGGGGTGCAAGGTGACAAGACCCACGAAACGGAGATGCTCTCCATCATCCTCACCGGCCGCCGCTGGCGCGAGCGTTGGCGTAGTGATGACCGCAAGGCCGAACTCGCCGATGTGAAAGAGGAACTGGAAGGCCTCCTGGAGCGTCTCGGCCTGGCGGATCTGGCGCGGTGGGAACCCGTCGCGCATGCCTTGCTCGAAAATGCGCATGCACTGCACATCAAGGGTCGCCATGCCGGTGTGCTCGGTGCTGTCCGCAATGCCCAGTTGAAGGAAGCGGGCATCGGCCAGCCTGTCTTCTTCGCCGAGGTGGCGGAGGAGGTGCTGCTCGATGCCTGCCGTGCACGGACGATCGGTTACAACGAGATCGCGCGCTACCCGTCCGTGCGTCGGGATCTCAGCCTGCTTCTGGCCGAGGCCGTACGGTTCGAGCAATTGCACAGCCTGGCCTTCAATGCCGAGCGCAAGTTGCTGCGCGCGGTGGACCTGTTCGACGTGTACCAGGGGGACAAGCTTCCCGCTGGCAAGAAGAGCTACGCGCTGAGCTTCATCCTGCAGGATCCCGAAAAGACCCTTACCGATGAGCAGGTGGACAAGGCCATGGGCCGCATCCGCCAGGCGTTCGAGAAGGAACTGGGGGCCGAACTGCGGGGGTGATCCCGCACGTCCCAGCCCGCGAGCGACCTTTGTCCCTGTCTTTGAAGTGATCGTCTCGCCCGTTCGTCATTGGGGGTGTGAGGACGGATCCCATGGACCATTCGATGGCAGTTGAACAGGGTATCGCCAAGGCGGTGAAGGAATACGGCAGTTCGCTGTTCGGCTTCATCCGCGGGCGGGTGCCAACGGACGCCGATGCCGAGGATGTGTTGCAGGATGTGTGGGTGCAGTTCAGCAGCCAGCCGGAGATCGAGGCGATAGAGCAGGTGGGGGCATGGTTGTTCCGCGTGGCGCGCAACAAGATCACCGATCGCTACCGGAAGAAGCGCACCGAATCGCTCGAGGACCGGGGTTTCCTGGACGATGAAGGCGTACTGGTGTTCCGTGATGTCCTCCTGGCCACGGGCACCGACCCGGATACCGCCATGTTGCGCGACATTTTCTGGGAGGAGATGAACGCCGCCCTGGACGAAATGCCGTCAAAGCAACGGCTGGTGTTCGTGCAGAACGAAATGGAGGACAAGACCCTGCAGGCCATCGCCGATGAGCAGGGTGAGAACCTGAAGACCATCATCTCCCGCAAGCGCTACGCGGTCATGAAGCTGCGCGAGCGATTGGAGACCGTGTACACCGAACTCGTAGGACCGATCAACGAACGACCATGAACTTCTGCAAACGTCCCTATATGATCCCGCTTTTCGCCCTGCTTGCGCTGCTTGCGCTGGCCGACCTGGGTGCTGTGGTCATGTTGCTCTGGAATGCCATCATCCCCGGCCTCACCGGCTGGGCGATACTCACCTATCCCCAAGCTGTCGGCCTGCTGGTATTGTGCCGTCTGCTCTTCGGTGGTTTCAAGAAACACCACGGAGGTGGCTCGCGTTGGATGGGTGGCGGCATGAACGCTGAATGGCGTGAGAAGTGGAAGCACATGAACGAGGAACAAAGGGCCGAGATGCGTGCGCGGTGGAAGGATCGCTGTGGCCCCCGCTGGAGGGATCATGGTGCCCAGGAACCGTCCTGATCACTTTCCGCCGAACGATCGAAGGGATCCCGGTGTTCGTTCGTCAACTCCTCATGAACACCCGTGCCGTCATGCTTCAGGTCACATCACCACAGGCGACCCCTTCGTCGAACAGGAACGGTGCCGCAGAACGCGATGACCGGCCAACGGTGCTGGTCTTCCGTACCTCGGTGAACACCAAGGGGCAGGTGCTGTTGCTGGCGCCGGCCTTGGCAGAACTTCTGGGCGGCGTGCGATGGAGCTTCGACTTGGAGGACCGTGATCGCATACTGCGCATCGAACAGGGGCCGTCGATCCGGAACGAAGTGATCGTCTTGTTGCACCGCATGGGCTTCATG
>JBDTNF010000181.1:0-5855 GCA_039933875.1 Flavobacteriales bacterium
TGGTCTCAAACACCAGTGAAGCAATTCGTGCGGGTTCGAGTCCCGCCCTGGGTACCATGGAGGCCTGTTGGACTTATGCCATCGCCAGCCTGTCTCAGGCATACATCCATGTCGGGCTGTGTGGTGATGTACCCGAACGACTGGCCCGCCATCAAGCCGGTCGAGAGCGAACCACCAGGCCATATCGTCCGTTCGTGCTGTTGCTTGCAGAGGAGCACCCGGATCGGCTTGTCGCAAGGGAACGTGAGAAATACTTGAAGTCCGGGAAGGGGAGGGAGATCTTAAAGGAACTTCGCGTCGAGAGATGGAACGTGAAAAAAGCAAACCAGAGCGTCGGGCTCGAGCATCGGTGAACTCCTCGCGGGCCTGCCTGCCGCAGGCAGGTTCGAGCCCCGCCCTGGGTACCCTTCGCGGCCGCCACGTGCGGCCGCCTTTTTAGGCCTTATGTCGATCAACCGGAACACCCTCGTTCACGCCGACCCGGTAAAGCAGGACCGCTACGACCGTGCCTACCTGACCATGGCGGCCGAGTGGGCCAAGCTGAGCCATTGCACCCGCAGGAAGGTGGGCGCCCTCCTCGTGAAGGACGGTATGATCATCAGCGACGGTTACAACGGCACCCCGACCGGATTCCCCAATGATTGTGAAGACGCGCAAGGGATCACGCTTTGGTACGTTCTGCATGCCGAAGCCAATGCGATCATGAAAGTGGCCCGCAGTACCAATGGCGCCGATGGAGCCACCTTGTACCTCACACATTCACCCTGCAAGGATTGCAGCAAGCTGATCCTGCAGGCTGGTATCCGTCGTCTGGTGTTCCTGGACCCCTACAAGGACACCGCAGGATTGGACCTGCTCGAGAACGGGGGCGTGATGGTGCGTCAATTCGAAGCCCTCTGAACATGTCGGAACCCCGTCGTCCGGTCTCCCCCTTCTACCCTTTGCTGCTGGCTGTTGTGCTGGTCGGCGGCCTCTTCATCGGGCGTGAAATGTCCAGTGGCATGGGTTCGCAACTGGCCATGTTCGGTCAGCGCGACCCTTCCGCAGCCGACAAGATCGGGCAGGTACTGGACCTGATCGACCGGCAGTACGTGGATACGGTGGAGAAGACAGCACTTGTGGATGAGGTGTTGCAGGATATCCTCCAGCGCCTTGATCCGCACAGCTACTACATCAGCGCGGCCGAATTACAAGCCGCCCAGGAACCGCTCGAAGGCAGCTTCGACGGTATCGGTGTGGAGTTCGCCATTCAACGCGATACCGTGGTGGTGATCACGCCCGTGGAGGGCGGCCCGAGCGCGGCCTTGGGCATCCGGGCGGGCGATCGCATCCTCTCGGCCGATTCGGTGAAGCTGGCTGGCGTCGGTATCACGAACGATGGGGTGATGAAGCAGTTGCGGGGCCCACAGGGGAGCGAGGTCACGGTGGCCATACTGCGTCACGGTCGCGGCAAGCCGTTCGAGGTGGTGATCAACCGGGGCAAGATCCCCATCAACAGTGTGGCCGCCTCCTTGTTGGAGCCCGATGGCACCGGCTACATCAAGTTGGTGCGGTTCGCGAAGAACACGCACGAGGAATTCATGGCGGCGGCCCAGGATCTCAGCAAGCGCGGCATGAAGCGGCTTGTGATCGACCTACGCGGCAATGGGGGCGGGTTCCTGAACTCGGCCATCGATCTGGCCGATGAGTTCCTGCCTGCGGGCCGGGCGATCGTATACACCGAAGGGCGGAATTCACCGCGACGGGACATCCACGCCACTCCCGGAGGTGCCTTGGAGGAGATCCCCCTGGCGGTCCTGATCGATGAAGGATCGGCCTCGGCCAGTGAGATCATCGCCGGGGCGATACAGGACAACGACCGTGGCCTGATCGTGGGGCGGCGCTCCTTTGGGAAGGGCCTTGTGCAGGAACATGTTGATCTGCCCGATCACAGTGCCGTGCGCCTGACGACGGCCCGGTACTATACCCCCAGTGGCCGTTCCATCCAGCGCCCGTATGGCGAAGGCATCGATTATGGGGATGACTTCGAGGCACGTTTCGAGCATGGCGAACTGCTATCGGCCGATAGCATCGAACTCGACTCTTCGCAGGTGTTCACCACGCTGAAGGGGCGCAAGGTTTTCGGTGGCGGTGGCATCATGCCGGACATTTTCGTCCCAACGGACACTGCCGAAGGATCGAACTACCTCACGGAGTTGTTCTTCAGCGGTGCGCTGAACCAATTCGCTTTCGATGTGGCCGATCGCGATCGGAGCCGGTTGCTGGCTTTCGGTTCAGCCGAAGCGTTCGCCCAGCGCTATGCGGTCTCGGACGCGCTTCTGGGCGAACTGGGTCGTTCAGCGCAGCAGCAGGGCATTGCCGCCCCAGCGGCGGAGGTGGCGCGTTCGCGCCGACCGATCGCCTATCGCCTGAAGGCAGGCATCGCACGGAACATCTGGGGCAACACCGGGTACTACTGGATCATGCTCGATGATGACAACATCTATGAGCGTGCCCGGACGGAGCTATCCACTTCCCGGTAAGTCAAGTGGTAGGAACGAAGAAAGGGGGCCGGTAAGGCCCCCTTTGGCTTCATAATTCGGAACCGATGCTTAGTGAGCAACAGCGCTGTCCATAGCGGCAGCGGTGGTGTCCACGGTCGCAGCAGCAGCAGCAGCAGCGGCTTCAGCATCAGCAGCGGCTTTGTCCAGCAGTTGCTGGGCAGCGGCTTCAGCCTCCTTGGCTTGTTGCTCCATGGCTTCGGTGTTGTCGCTGCCGCAGGCAACGAACAGTGCTGCCATCGTGGCGAGCAGGGCGAACTTCTTGATCATTTTGCGTAGTGCTTTTGGTGAAAGTGGCTGCAAATGTAATGGGATATTCCACATAGCATCCAAATAGGCCTTTTGTGTTGTTTACCTTCGACCTTTCGCTCACCAATAGACCCGCTATCCATGCCCTTCAAGCTACCCGAGCTTCCTTACGCCCTCAATGCGCTGGAACCCCATATCGACGCCCGTACCATGGAGATCCACCATGGCAAGCACCACAATGCCTACGTGACCAATCTGAACAAGGCCATCGAAGGAACGCCGTTGGACGGCAAGACCATCGAGGAACTGCTCAGCGGCTTGGATATGACCAATATGGCAGTTCGCAACAACGGTGGCGGGCACTACAATCACAGCCTGTTCTGGCTGGTCATGGCGCCCAGCGCAGGCGGCGCCCCTACGGGGGAACTGGCCGAAGCCATCACCCGCGACTTCGGGTCCTTCGATGCCTTCAAGGAGAAATTCGCACAAGCCGGCGCCACTCGTTTCGGCAGTGGTTGGGCCTGGCTGTGTGTTCAGAAGGGCGGCAAATTGGAGGTTTGCAGCACTCCGAACCAGGACAACCCGCTGATGCCGAACACCGGCTGTGGCGGGACCCCGGTGCTGGGCATGGATGTTTGGGAACACGCCTACTACCTGAACTACCAGAACAGGCGCCCGGATTACATCGCCGCTTTCTGGAACGTGGTGAATTGGCCGGAAGTGGCCCGGCGTTACGCAGCGGGCAAGTAGATCCCGATCCGTGATGACGGAGGGACGCCCGGCTCAAGGCTTCAGCTTGCTGAAGGCGCCGCTGTTCCGCTCTGTGCTGGTGCTCCTTTTCGTTGCGATGGCCTTGGTGTCCAAGGCCGGAGGCCCGTTCCGTGGGCGCCCCCACTTGGATATGCAAGTGCTCGATAGCCTCCAGGCGGAGGTTTGGGCCATTGATACGGTGGGGCCACCGCGCGGGGAGAACCCCCGCTTGATCAGCAGCGCATTGGCCGTCCTGCTAGGACCTTTCGGTGCGCATCGCCTTTACCTCGGCACAACGCCCAAAGTGGCGATCATCTACGGTATCACGTTCGGGGGCTTCGGCATACTGGCCGTGGTCGATCTGGGGCATTTGCTCTTTACAAAGGACCTGGACCGCTATCGCAACAGCGATCGGGTGTTCATGTGGAGCAAGGCCCCGGAAGGGATCACTCCACCGTAACGCTCTTGGCCAGGTTGCGCGGCTGGTCCACATTGCGGCCCAGCATCACAGCGATGTGGTAACTGATCAGCTGCAACGGGATCACACTCAACAGGGGCACCAAGGGGTCCGACGTCTCGGGGATCTCGATCACATGGTCCGCCAATCCCTTGACAACGGTATCGCCCTCCGTAACGATGGCGATGATCTTGCCTTTGCGGGCACGCACCTCCTGGATGTTGCTCACCACTTTCTCGTAGCTCGCTCCCTTGGTGGCGATCACGAACACGGGCATGGCATCATCGATCAAGGCGATCGGCCCGTGCTTCATTTCCGCTGCGGGGTAGCCTTCGGCGTGGATGTAACTGATCTCCTTTAATTTCAGGGCACCTTCCAGAGCGACCGGGAAACTGTAGCCACGGCCGAGGTACAGCGCGTTCGGGGCGTCCTTGTAAATGTCGGCGATGTAGCGGATCTGGGCTTCGTTTCCGAGGACCCGTTGCACCTTGTCCGGTATCGCTTCCAGTTCGTTCAGGAGCCGGTAGAAGTTGCTGCCACTGATGGTCCCCTTCTTCTGGCCGATCATGAGGGCCATGAGGGTGAGCACGGTGACCTGCGCGGTGAACGCCTTGGTGCTGGCCACTCCGATCTCCGGGCCGGCGTGCGTGTACGATCCGGCGTGGGTGATCCGCGCGATGCTGCTACCCACCACGTTGCAGATGCCGATGATGGTGGCCCCGCGGCTTTTGGCCAGTTCGATGGCCGCCAGGGTGTCGGCTGTTTCGCCGCTCTGGCTGATCGCGATGACGATATCGTCCTCGTTCACGATCGGGTTGCGGTACCGGAATTCACTGGCGTACTCCACTTCCACCGGGATGCGCGCGAGGTCCTCGAAGAGGTATTCACCCACCATGCCCGCGTGCCAGCTCGTGCCACAGCCGAGGATCAGGATGCGCTTGGCATTGACGATCTTCTGCTCGTAGTCCTTGATCCCGCCCAGGACGACCTCCCCCTTGCTCAGGTTCAATCGACCGCGCAGGCTGTCCCGGATACTCCGTGGTTGTTCGTGGATCTCCTTGAGCATGAAGTGGTCGTAGCCACCTTTTTCCAAGGCCTCCAAATGCATTTCCAACTCGTGGATGAACGGGGTCTTCTCCTGGTTCTTGATGTTCCGGACCTTCAGCCCGCTATCCCGCCTGATCTCCGCGATCTCACCATCCTCCAGGTATACCACGTTCTTGGTGTGCTCCACGATCGGGGTGGCATCGCTGGCGATGAAATGCTCTCCGTTCTCACCGATCCCGATCACCAATGGGCTGCTTTTGCGGGCGGCCACCAGCAGGTCGGGGCTCTTGCGGTCCATGACCACGATGGCGTACGCTCCGACGACACTCTCCAACGCCAGTCGCACCGCCTCAGGCAGGTCCACACGTTCGGTCAGTTGTATGTCATCGATCAGATGCACCAGCACCTCCGTATCCGTATCGCTCACGAACCGGTGCCCGCGATGCTTCAGCTCCTCTTTGAGCGCGGCATAGTTCTCAATGATCCCGTTGTGGATGATGGCGAGATCGCCACTGGTGCTCTGGTGCGGGTGCGCGTTGATATCGTTGGGTGGTCCGTGCGTGGCCCAACGCGTATGCCCCATGCCGATCGTCCCGCTCAGGTCGCGCCCGGAAACATGCGCTTCCAAGTCGCTCACCTTACCCTGGCACTTGTAGATGTTCAGGGCATCACCGTCGATCAGCGCTACACCTGCGCTGTCGTAACCCCTGTATTCCAGGCGCCGCAATCCGTTCATAAGGATCGGGTAGGCGTCCTTGTCGCCCATATATCCTACAATACCACACATCGGCCGGTCAGTATGTGGTAAAAGT
>JBDTNF010000182.1:0-6395 GCA_039933875.1 Flavobacteriales bacterium
CAGTACTGGGCGCTCGCAGCGGAGATCGATAGGAAGGAGAGAAGGATAGCGGAGAAGTGTTTCATGGGAGCTGGTTTATGTATCAAGGGCCGTCGGAATCCGAAAGCAGGCGAGTTTACCACCGGATCAGGCCGGGTCCAAACCGCAATTACTGCGATGTTACTCGCCGGCCAGCGCAGCCGCCTGTCGCGCCACCCGGATACCGATCGCCACCCCCATGCCCCCAAGACGCACTGCGGTGGTTACCCGTTCACTCACCCGCTTGATGATCGGGGTCTTGCTCGCACCCATGCCCATGATACCGCTCCAGCGTTGAACCACCGTGAAGGCCATGTCCGGAAGGATGACCTCCTTGAGCAACCGTTCCAGCGCATCCTGGATCAGTGGAGTGGTGCCATCCTCCGTGGTGGTTTCGCCAGCCATGTCCAGGTTACGGCCACCGCCCAGCAGCACCGCCCCCTTGTGATCGCGGAAGTAGTAGAAGCCCTCGTCCAGATGGAACGTCCCTCGAAGGTGGAGGCCCGGAACGGGTGCGGTGAGCAGCACTTGACCACGTGCGGGCACAACATCGAGTTCAGGCAGGAGCAGTCGTGCGTATCCGTTCGTAGCCACCACCACCTGGCCCGCTTCGATCACGCTGCCATCCGCAAGGTGGACATGGGCGGCGTCGGAAGCTTCATCAACAGCTGTCACTGTGCTCAATGGTCTGAACAGCACACCCTCGGCCGTGGCTTTGCGCAAGAGGCAGGTCATCAACAGGCCGGTATCGAGCGGGCCTTCGAGGTGGGTGCTCGCCACATGATGGATACCCCTGAGCCCGAAGCGCTCCACAGCGGAAATGTCCCATCGGAACGCGGATTCGCCGAAGAGTGGGCGCAATGCCTCGTTCAGCCCATCGAACCCTTGGGCCACGCGCGTGTACAGCGGGTCGTGCTCCCGGTAGATCTCGTACCCGCCGGTCGCCTCGAACCCGATGGCTTCATCGCCCAGCTCAGCGCGCAGTTCCAACAGGCCCCGCCAGCGGTTCTCGACCCGTGCCAATGCGGCATCCCGACCCTCCTTTTCGATGTCCGCCAGCAGCTCACTGGGGCTGCCGAAACAGGCGAAACCGGCGTTCTTCACGCTGGCGCCGCTGGGCCAGGCACCGCGTTCCAACACCACCACACGATGATGCGGATGCGCCCGTTTGTGGAACAGGGCCGTGAACAGCCCCACGATGCCACCACCGATCACGGCCAGGTGCGGCCTGCCGTGGAACGAACCCGATTCCCAGATGCTCAGCATGGTACCCCCTGGAGGTGCTCCCAAAGTTGTCGTATTTTGCGGCGTCCCGTGAACCTCCTGCAAGACGTTCTCCGACCAGTGGAACCCAAATCGTTGCTCAAGGGCCTGACGCGCGCGTGCGTCGCCCTCTTCCTGTTGCTCACCAGCGTGACCGGCACCGCACAGGTGGACGTGGTGCTGGTCTTCGGTACCGTGAAGGACATGTCCACGGCCAAGAAGCTGGATGGCGTCATCATCACAGTCTTCAAGAACGGCGCGAAGTTGGTCGAGGTGCCCACCAATGCGAGCGGCAAGTACGAAGTGAACCTCGATTACGGCGCGGAGTACAAGATCATGTGCTCAAAGGCGGGCTTCGTGGGCAAGAACATCGCCATCGATACGCGCAACATTCCGGAGGAGGACCGACAGGGTGGCCACGGCATGAACATCGACTTCACCATGATGGTGGACATACCCGATGTGGACTTCTCCATCCTGCAGCAACCCTTCGGCAAGGCGAAATACGTCCCCGGCAGCGGCAACTTCGAGTGGGACATGGAATACACCACCGGCATGCGCGATGCCCAGGCACGGCTGCTGAAGGAGTACGAGGAGAAGAAGAAGCGCGAAGCGAACGCCGATGTTGATTTCGCCAAACAGATGGCGGACGGTAACGCGGCGATGACGGCCCAGGAATACAAGAAGGCCATCGGGAGCTTCACCGCTGCACTGGCGATCAAAGCCAACGACCCTGTCGCCAAAGCCCGGTTGAGCGATGCGCAGATGCACATGGAGAGCGCCGAGGCCAACAAGAAGTTGGATGAACAATACGCGGACCTGATCGAGGCGGCCGATGCGCTCTTCGGCAAGAAGGACTATGCGGCCGCCCGCGCCAAGTACGATGCGGCCAGCGACCTGAAGAACAAGGAACCCTATCCCCCACAGAAGATCAAGGAGATCGATGTGTTGATGGCGGAAGCGGCGAAGAAAGCGGAGGAGGAGCGGCTGGCCAAGGAGCTGCAGCAGAAATACCAGGGGGCCATCACCGCTGCGGATGCCGCGTTCAAGGCGGAGAGTTGGGACCAGGCCACCACGAAGTACAGCGAGGCCAGCGGCTTGAAACCCGAAGAGAAATACCCGAAGGATCAGCTCGCGGCGATCGCCACCAAGCGTGACGAGGCCGCCCGCAAAGCGGAGGAAGCACGTCTGGCCAAGGAACTGGAGGAGAAGTACAAGGCTGCACTCGTTTCAGCTGATGCCGCTTTCAAGGCCGCTAACTGGGACGCCGCCACGGCGAAGTACACCGAGGCTGGCGCCCTGAAGCCCGAGGAGAAGTATCCCAAGGACCAGCTCGCGCTGATCGTGACGAAGCGGGATGAAGCCGCGCAGAAGGCGGAGGCGGAACGGCTGGCGAAGGAACTGAAAGAGAAATACCAGGCCGCCATTCGCGATGCGGATCTGGCGTTCAACGGGGCGCGGTACGAGGATGCGACCGCCAAATACACCGAGGCCAGCGGCCTGAAGCCCGAGGAGAAATATCCGAAGGACCAGTTGGCATTGATCCAGAAGAAACTGGATGAACTTGCGATGAAGAGCGAGGAGGAGCGCAAGGCGAAGGAACTCGAGGAGCAGTACAAAGCGATCATCATCGCTGCGGATGCCGCGTTCAATGCGGCGCAGTGGGAGGAGGCTGTGACGAAGTACACCGAGGCGAGCACCATGCGCCCGGCCGAGCGCTACCCGAAGGATCAGATAGCCGCCATCGCGAGGAAGAAGGATGAGTTGGCAAAGAAGGCTGAAGAGGAGCGCCAGGCGCGTGAGTTGGACGAGCGCTATCAGGGCATCATCGCTGCGGCCGACGCGGCTTTCAATGCCGAACAGTGGACCGAGGCGACCGCGAAATACACGGAAGCCGCCGGGGTGAAGCCGCAGGAGATGCATCCGAAGGAACGCATCGCGACCATCAAGGACCGCATGGCTGCTGCTGAAGCGAAGCGCAAGCAGGATGAGTTGGATGCGAAGTACCAGGCAGCGATCGCCGAAGCCGATGCCGCCTTCGGCAAGGAGGACTTCACCAAGGCGAAGACCGGCTACCAGGAAGCCAGCACCCTGAAGCCCCAGGAGCGTTACCCGAAGGACCGCCTCGCCGAGATCGAAGCCCACATCGCTGAACAAGCCCGCCTGGCGGAGGAGAAGCGCAAGCAGGAAGAACTTGAGACACGCTATACCGCACTGATCCGCAAGGCCGACCAGTCCTTCGATGCGAAGAAGCTGGCCGAAGCGCTGAACGACTACAGGGACGCGCTGCAACTGAAGCCCGGCGAAGCCCATCCGCAGGAGCGCATCACCGCGATCGAACAACAATTGGATGCCGCCGCCCAGGCCAAAGCAGAAGAAGATCGCCTCGCTCGCGAGAAGCAGGATCGTGATCGTCGGTACAGCGAATTGATCACCACGGCCGACCGGGCGTTCGGCAGCAAGCAATACGAGGAAGCACGCGGTGCGTACAGCGATGCCCTGGGTGTGAAGCCGGATGAGAGGCATCCACAGGACCGCTTGGTGGAGATCGAGCGCATCCTCGGTGACCTTGCGCGTCAGGCCGGTCTGGATCGCGAGGCTGCCGATCGTGAGGCTGCTGAACGTGCCCGGAAAGCGGAGGCCGATCGCCTGGCCGCAGAACTCGCGGCGGCTGATAAAGCGAAGCTGGACGAAGAGGCACGGCGCAGGCAGATGGAGGATGCCGAAGCCGAACGCGCCCGTCTGGAGGCGGAACGACTGGCACGCGAGCAGATGGACGCTGAAGCGCGGCGCCTGCTTGAAGAGAAGGAGCGCCTGGAACGTGAAGGCGCCAAAGCCATTGAAGAGCGTTACCGGAGCACGATCGTGGCCGCTGATGAAGCGCTCGCCGCGAAGGAATACGACAGGGCCCGTGGTATCTACGCCGAGGCCAGCGACCTGAAACCGAACGAGACCTATCCGCTGGCCAAGATCGACCAGATCGACAAGCTGCTGGCCGAGGCCGAGCGCATGCGCAGGGAGGCCGAACTGGCCGCCCAGCAGGCCCGCCAGGCTGATGCGGAGCGCCCGCGCCAGAACACCACCATCGACGTGCGCAAGGAGGAGGAGGCCGAACAGTTCATGATGGCCGCGCGCGAACGCGAGGAGGCGGAGAAGTACGAACGCATCCGGAAGTTCCGGTCCGCTCTGCAGTCGGAGGACTCATCGAACGCGAGCGCGGCCGCTGATCGGCGCATGGGCAGTGTGCAGGAGAAGGCACGCATCCAGGAGGGAAGCGCGGGCCTGTATCAAGGGGATGAGAGCCGTCGCGGGCAGAACGCCACTGACATGGTGGCCTACCGGCAGGCGTTGGAACAGGCCGAGGCCGAGCGTGTACGGCGTTCCGCGGAGACGCGTGGTGCGAACTACGAGGCCAAGGTGGGTCTGGAGGAGCAGTTCGGAGAACGCGATCGCACCTGGGACATGCGCCACACGCAGAACACCAACGAAGCGGTGCAGCGCACCGAGGACATCCGGAAGGAGGAGGAACAGCGCGCGGAGGATGGCCTGGCACGCAATGGGCAGGCACGTAGTGCCGCTGTGGAGCAGGGTGAACACACCGCACAGATGCAGGAACGCGGCAACGACCTGGTCGATGAGAAGCGCCGCGCGGTGGAGGAGGAGAAGCGCGCACGCCAGGCCCGCGAGAACGGTTACACCAACCACAGCGAGCAGGCGCGCCAGCACACACAGCAACAACTGGACGCCACGCCCGGCCCACAGCAGCGTGCCTTCGCCGATTACAACCGCTCGAAGCTCGCACAGGAATACCCGCCCGGTGTCACGGAGGAGAGCTACACGGAAGGCAACAAGGTCATCATCCGCCGTGTAGTGGTGAACGGCAACAAGGCCGATGAGTACAGCAAGGTGATCGCCAAGTGGGGCACCTTCTATTTCAAGAACGGCCAGAGCATCACCGAAGCCATCTGGAGCAAGGAGACGGAGGGCTGAGGACCTGCCTGTCCCGGATGCAGCCACGAAGCTTGCGCTACCCTTTCGTCTTTCGCTCTTTCAGCTTTCTCACCAGATCCTCGATCTGCTCGGGGCTGAGTGACTTGCCCACGATCTTCCGGTCACCATCAACGAGGAACACTTTCGGCGTACTGTACACATCGTAGGTCTCGGCGTAGTTGAGGCTCTCGATCGTGGTGTACTTCGGGATGAAGGCACGCGGGTTCTTCTTCGCCTCCTCGAACACGTTCATCGTCAAACCCACGTTCACCCAGTCGAGGTCCTTCTCGCGGATGAACTTCTTCCAATCGGCCATGAGGGTGCTATCCACCGCTTTCGCAACGGCGAATACCTCAACACCCAGGTCCTTCAACTTGTCCTTGTATACCGCATGGATCTTCGGCAGTTCCTCCTTGCAATGGCCGCAGTGCGGATCCCAGAACACGATGAGAATGAACTCCTGGGGCAGGTCATAGAAGTTGGTCCACTTCTGCTCGGTCGTATCGGGTAGGCTCAGCGCAGGGGCTTTCTTGCCCAGCACCAGCGGCGCCATTTTGTGCGCACGCTCGCAGAGCTCGGTCAACTTGTCGGCTTCCATCCAATCCGCCTGCCCCGGCTTGCCGTCCTTGGGGCAGTAGTAGGTGAGGGCCATGTGCGCGAACACACCGTCCATGCCCATGATATCGCTGGTCTCATAGCGGTGGGTCACGTTGTGTACGACGTACTTGAACATCTCGCTCCCCGGCTTAAGGCGGGCCACCAGTTCGTCCACCAGCTTGTTGATGGTGTCAGGGATCTGCGGCACCACCTTGCTGATGTATTCGTCGAAGCGGTTCGCGAAGACGGGAACCCGTACGATGCGATCGTCCAGCAGATCGGTATTGTCCCAGAAATGCGCTCGGTATTGGTAGTAGGACGCGGCGCTGTCCAGTGAACCATCGGCCTTCTTCGTCTCAGGCAGTTCCACCGGCATGCTCATGCGCACCAGGGCTGCTGCGAGCGTTGTGGGGTTCTTCGTGATCATGTCCCGCTGGTAGGCCTTCACCTCCTTGTCCAACTCCTCCATGCGGGCCTTCACACCGCCGCGCGCGATCGGGTCCGTGGCGCCATCCAACTGGGCGCGC
>JBDTNF010000183.1:0-9085 GCA_039933875.1 Flavobacteriales bacterium
GAGCGTGCGCTACAAGGGTGTGAAGATCAACGTGATCGACACCCCGGGCCACGCCGACTTCGGTGGTGAGGTGGAGCGCGTGCTGAACATGGCCGACGGTGTGCTCCTGCTGGTCGATGCCTTCGAAGGCGCCATGCCACAGACCCGTTTCGTGCTGGGCAAGGCCATCGCCCTCGGCTTGAAGCCGATCGTGGTGATCAACAAAGTGGATAAGCCGAACTGCACGCCGGAGGAAGTGTACGAGCAGGTGTTCGACCTGATGTTCACCCTGGAGGCGAGCGAGGACCAGCTGGACTTTCCCGTGGTATACGGAAGCAGCAAGCAAGGCTGGATGGGTCCCGATCCGAAGAACCCCACGGAGGATGTGAGCTACCTGCTCGACATGATCATCGAGAAGATCCCCGCACCGAAGAAGCTGGACGGCACGTTACAGATGCGCATCACCTCGCTCGACTACAGCAGCTTCCAGGGCCGTATCGCCGTGGGCCGCGTAACGCGTGGCAGCATCGAGCCCGGGCAGAACGTGAGCCTCGTGAAAGGCGACGGCACCGTGAAGAAGGGCAAGGTGGCCGAGCTCATGGTCTTCGAAGGCCTGGGCAAGGAGAAGGTGAAGGACCGCAAATTGTTCAGCGGCGAATTGTGCGCCGTGATGGGCCTTGAAGGCTTCGACATCGGCGACACCATCGGCGACGCGGAGAACCCCGAGGCGCTGCCCTACGTGAAGGTCGACGAGCCCACGATGAGCATGCTCTTCACCATCAATACCTCGCCGTTCTTCGGCAAGGAGGGTGAGTACGTGACGAGCCGCCACCTTCGCGACCGCCTGTTCAAGGAGATCGAGAAGAACCTGGCGATGAAGATCGAGGAGACCGGATCGCCTGACAAGTTGCTGGTCTTCGGCCGCGGAATCCTGCACCTGGGCATCCTGGTGGAGACCATGCGGCGCGAAGGCTACGAGTTCCAGCTCGGGCAACCGCAAGTGATCGTGAAGGAGATCGACGGCGAGCGTTGCGAACCGATCGAGGTGCTCACCGTGCAGGTGCCCGAGGCGTTCAGCAGCAAAGTGATCGACCTGGTGAGCCGTCGCAAGGGCGAACTCCTCAGCGTCGAGCTGAAGGGCGATCGCGTGCACATCGAGTTCAACATCCCCGCGCGTGGCATCATCGGCCTGCGCAATCCGTTGCTCACCGCAACGGAAGGAGAGGCCATCATCGCGCACCGCTTCAAGGGTTACGAGCCTTGGAAAGGTGAGCTCGGCGTGCGTCGCGCGGCCAGCATCATCAGCGGCGGGACCGGCACGGCCATCGCGTTCTCGATCAACAAGCTGCAGGACCGCGGTAAGTTCTTCGTGGATCCAGGTGATGAGGTGTACGTGGGACAAGTGATCGGCGAGAACCCCAAGACGGACGACCTCGTGGTGAACGTCCTCAAGGGCAAGCAGCTCACCAACATGCGCGCCAGTGGCACGGACAACAAGGAGAACATCGCCCCTGCGGTGAAGTTCAGCCTCGAGGAGTGCATGGAGTACATCACCGACGACGAGTACCTGGAGGTGACGCCCAAGAGCCTCCGCATGCGCAAGATCTTCCTGGACGAGAACGACCGGAAGAAGGCGAGCAAGAAGACGGTGGAGGCGTCTTAAGGCGCGATCCTTCGCGCACAACGCGAAGGGGCGGTCGGATAAGGAAGAACATGGAAGGGCGGTGCGGTAACGCACCGCCCTTCGTTCGTTCAGGGGTTACCCTGCGCGTTGATGCGCATTCGAACGGTTGATCGAACCTCCGCGCACATGGTGTGTACAGATCGTGCAACCGGGCCCTGGATCGCATCCATGTACCGGGACCCTAATCAACCTCATCATGAAAAAGACCTTGTTGTTCGGATCGGCTTTCCTAGTCGCGACGGGCGTCATCGTGACGCTCGTATCCTTCCGCCTGCCGGCTCCTCCCGAGCCCATGGCGCACTGTCCAGTGCCGGTGGTCGTCGGCGATGGAACATCCACACCCCATGCACTGGCCGTTGAAGCACGGAAGCACAGCAAGGGCTGCGTGTTCAAGACCGTGTTCGAGGGCGAAGGACTGGACAGCAGCTTCGTGCTGCGCACGCCCGAGACCGTGGTACGCAGTGAACAGCGCGGCCTCGATTGGCTCGTGAAGGCACAGGCCCAGGACGGTGGCTACGGCGCGGGCATGGGCGCACGCCAGGATATCATGGATCCGCACGCGGTGAGCACCGATCCCGCCACCACGGCCATGGTGGGCATGGCACTGATGCGCATGGGCAGCACCCTGGACAAAGGGCCGTACAAGCAGCAATTGTCCGGTGCCACCGAGTATCTGTTGGTGCATGTGGAGAAAGCACCGAAGGACGCGATGAACGTCACCGACCTGCAAGGCACACAGATCCAGGTGAAGCTGGGCGCGAACATCGACGTGGCCCTTACCGCACAGTTCCTCTCGAACCTATCAGCGAAGCTTGGCGAGCAACATCCGATGAAGTTGCGCACCATGCGCGCGCTGAACACCTGCGTGGGCATGATCCAGCGTTCGCAGAACGCCGATGGCAGCGTGCGCGGCGATGGTTGGGCCGGTGTGCTGCAATCGAGCTTCGCGGCCAGCGCGCTCGAGAGTGCGAAGGACCAGGGTGCCGACGTGGATGACGTGGCGCTGGACCTGGCGCGCGATTACCAGAAGGCCAATTTCGATGTGGCTTCGGGTAGTGCCGTAACCGAACGTGCGGCGGGCGTGACCCTCTACGCCGTGAGCGGGAGCACCCGTAACAGCGCTGTTGAAACGCGGGAGGTGAAGGACCGTGTGGCCAAGGCCAAGAAGGAAGGCCGTGTGGCCGCCACCGCACCGGTGAACGAGGAGACCTTGCAACAGGCTGGCTATACGCCCGCCGAGGCGCAGCGCGCGAACACCGCGTACCAAGTCTACAACGCCGCGAGCCAGCAGGCACAATCGGATAATGTGATCAGCGGCTTCGGCAACAATGGCGGCGAGGAGTTCCTCAGCTTCCTGCAGACGGGCGAGTCGCTCATCATCGGCAAGGACGATGGCTGGAAGAACTGGTACCAGCAGACCACCGGCCGCCTGCTCGCCATCCAGAACCAGGACGGCAGCTGGAACGGGCACCACTGCATCACCAGCCCGGTGTTCTGCACCGCCACTTCGTTGCTCATCCTCAGCGTGAACAACGACATCGATCACCTGTTGGCACAGGGTGCGGTGAAGTACCGCTAGATCATATCACGTCGGGGACAGGAGTGGCCCTGAGCGTAGCAGATGGCCGCACGGGCACCGGGTCCGTGCGGCTGTCGCTTTCAGGGGAGCTGCTCGTTGAGCACCACCGTCGGCACGCTGCCGCCGATCGCGCTCAGGATCGGGTCGCGGTCGTTGTTCAGGCCCACATAGCGCACCTTGCCGTCGAGGCTCACATCGGTGGGGAGGTAGCCTGTGGCGATGTTGGTCGGCACCGTGCCACCGATGGCCTGGAGGATCGGATCACGATCGTTGTCCTGGCCTACGTATCGCACATGCCCATCGCGAAGCACATCACCGCTCCAAAGGGCCATGACACCGCTTATGTTGCGTGTGGCTCCAGATCCCCAGGTAGCGGTTGCAGGCAGCGTAATGTCGATCGACGTGGCGGTGTAGTTCAGGTGGCGCGGTATGGCCGTCATTGCACCGAGGTGGTTCCGGTGACGCACTGAAATGGAATAGTCACCCACGGCAACGCGGAATCCGACCGGCGAAACACCATCCACATCGACCACAGTGCCATTGCGCAGCAGCAGGGCAGAGCGCGTGGCCACGACCACGGAGGGATCCGTCTTCGATCGCAGTTGGAGGAAGACCCAATCGACCACGGCGGTTGGACCGCTCACGGCCAGCACCGCTGGCTGCACGGTTTCGCCGCCGCCACCGCCCACATGTGTGAAGATGCCGGAGTACGGTTCGGTCGGAGGTATCAATCCGGCGATCCGGAGGCTGTCGCGCATCATTCCCGTGAGCGCATCGTAGGGCCCTTCGAGCATCACTTTCAGGGCGACCTTCACCCGGCTCGCAGGTTTTACAATGTCGAAATAGTCGATCATGGCACCGGCGCTGTTCATGAAACGCGCGTGGAGCGAATCGCTCCTGAAGTCCAGGATCATTGAACCTTCGTAGGCGCCAGTGCTCATGTACATCACAGGATGGTCCAGTGTGCCGGTCTCTTTCTTGCCGCTCACACCACACACGGTATATACCGTCCCAGCGTGCGCTGTGGGATCAGCCGGTTTCGCATAGGCATGAGGTGCGCCGATCCGACCGCTGGTCATGTCCTTGCCCATGGTACCGGAGTTGAAGGTGCTGGCGAGGCCATAATGCCCATCGATCAGGAACGAGCGCTCATAGGTGTGGCTATGGCCAACGAGTACGAGATCAATGCCGCCCTGTTCCAGGATGGGCAGGATGTTGGCCCGCATTTCCGTTGACTCGCCGGGGCTATCGGAATTGTGTCCGCCCCTGCTGTAGGGTGGATGATGCCAGTAGGCGATGGTCCATTTCGCGTTCGCCTTGGCATAGGCCATGTCGGCTATCAGCCAGGTCGCCATGGGCCCATTCGCTGCGCGCGACACGCCGTAGCTGTCCAGCGCGATGAAATGAGCATTGCCGATGTCGTACGAGTAGTACGCTTCGGTGTTAGAGGCCACACCACCCGCCCCCCCGAGTTTGGGCGGCGCGAAGATGTTGTAATAAGGACCTGTGTTCGTGAGGCCATTCACGCCCGCATAGTAATCGTGGTTGCCGGGCGCGGGCCACAAGGTGGTGTTGCGCAGGATGCCCTCGTACATGTTGCGGAACATGGCTCGGAGGTATTCGCATTCGCGACCATGCGAATAAACGTTGTCGCCGAGCATCAGCCACCCATCCGCTTTGGGCGAAGAGGCGATGAAGTTCAGGTAGGAGTCACGTACATCGGCCTGGGTCTGTAAGCCGGTACCAGAATCGCCGATCACCCAGATGCGTATGGGTTGTTCGCTGCCTTGTTCGGGACTGGTCTTGAAAAAATGTGTGGCGTCACCACCCTCGAGGTCCTGTGTGCTGGTGCCGACCGCGTAGTAATAGGTGGTGTTGGGTAGAAGCCCAGTAAGCGCGACCTCGTGTTGGAGTACCGAAGCGGGGACGTTCATGACGCTGCTCAGGTCAGTGGGGGATGGACCGTACCGGACCCGCGAAGAGCTGGGCACATCGCTGTACCAGCATACCGTGATGCCTGTGGCACTGGCCGCTTGCAGGTATGGCCCGCGGAAAATGGACGGGTTGCTGTCCAGCCCCTTCAACTCCAGGTCGAAGCTGAGGTCGGTGCTGTTGCCTGCGTCCTGGTGGATCTCGACGGCGATCGTATTGTTCCCGTTCAGGAACTGCGTCGGCAGGAGGATCTGTTCCACAAGTTGTCCTTCCTCCGGACTGGCCACAGCCTGATAGGCAACGGTATTGTAGGCTATGGCTCCTTCATTGAAGTTCTGGCGCAGCACCTCGGTGCCGTTGATGTACACGATCACCCCGTCATCGCGCTTGATGCGCAGGCCGTATCCTGCATACGTGCTCACCGTCGGGATGCTGATGGTCTTGCGGAAGTAGGTGGTGATGTACTTGGCGGAAGAACTCGGTCCGTAGCTCACTACGGTCGCCTCGTCGCCATCGCCGTAGCCCAATTGGGCCGGGCCACTGACCCAGCCGCCATCGCCGAAGCCGATGGCGCGCCAGGCCGTGCCCTGGTTGCTACCATTATCGAGGTACTTCCAAGTGGCCCCGAAGGGGATAAGGGCAACGTCCTGAGAGACCATCGCGGTAGCGCAGTGGAGCAGGAGCAGGGTGATCACGTAGCGCATGAGTGGACTACGCTCGCTTGGCGTAGCGGGTGAAGTTAGCCCCCCTGCATGATGCGGTGCAATGTGCTTTACATACAGGAACGGTGGGCCGAACTGACCGATGGAGGGACCGTATGGCCGGGCTAGCGGAGCTTTGTCCCATCCCGAACCCGGCTCCATGATCCTCTGGCTGATCCTCGCGCTCATCGTGGCGCTCGCACTCGCTTTCGTCCTCTACTTCGCCTTCGCTCCGCGCATCGGCAGCAACCCCCAAGGCGATCGACTGGCGCGGATCCAGGCTTCACCCCACTACCGCGAAGGGAAATTCCGGAACGTGGTGGAGACGAATATGGACATGCCCATGCGCATCATGCGCAAGGTGATGTGGGAGATGCTGAAGGGTGGCGAGGGCCGCGAACCGAAGGACATCATACCTACGCTGCCGCTGGATGTGAAGGCATGGGGTGCTATCCCGGATACTTCCTTCGCAGTGGCTTGGTTCGGGCACTCTTCATTGCTCATCAAGATCGAGGGCATCACCTTCCTTACCGATCCGGTGTTCGGCGAGCGCGCCTCCACCTTCTCCTTCGCGGGCCCCAAGCGCTTCAAGTACCTACAGCACATGCGCGTTGACCTGCTTCCGCTGGTGGATGTGGTGCTGCTCTCACACGATCACTACGATCACCTGGACCACGAGACCATCCGGCAACTGAAGGACAAGAAGTTCATCGCACCGCTCGGTGTAGGTGCGCACTTGGAGTACTGGGGTATTCCTGCATCGGCGATCACCGAGCGCGACTGGTGGGAGGATGTTCAGGTGGGTAATGCGAAACTCACCCTGGTGCCCTCGCGCCATTTCAGCGGGCGCAACCTCACCAACCGCTTCAGCACGTTGTGGGGATCATGGGTCATGGAGGGCCGCGCGAAGAAGATCTATTTCGGTGCCGACTCCGGCTACTCGCCCAGTTTCAAGGAGATCGGTGAACGCCTCGGGCCGTTCGACCTGGCCTTGTTGGAATGTGGCGCCTACAGCGCACATTGGGCGAACATCCACATGACGCCCGAGGAGACCGCCCAAGCCGCGGTGGACGTGCAGGCGAAGGTCCTCATGCCCATCCACTGGGCCAAGTTCAGTCTGGCGCTGCATCCGTGGAAGGAACCCATCGAGCGCGTTTCCAGGAAGGCAGGTGAAATTGGTCTGCCGTTGCTCACACCGCCGATCGGCGCCATTGTCACCGATGCGGAACTATCGCGCAGCACGCGCTGGTGGGCTGGTTTGAACTAGGAGAAATGAAGAAGCGCCGCCCTTTCGGACGGCACTCCTCATCGCGTACGAACGCGAGCGTTAGCGCGCGATGGTGATGCGCTGGCGTTCCTGGATGGTGCCCTGTGCATCAATGAGCAAAGCGTTGTAGTTACCTGCGGCGAGGTGGCTGATGCCGACGTTGCTGGTGCCGGTGAGCGACTGGCGAAGCACTTCGCGGCCTTCAACGTCGATGAGCGAGAGCTGCATGCCCTGCGCTGCGGGGAAGGTGACGGCGATGTTCTCACTGGCCGGGTTCGGGGAGATGGTGAACGTGGTGACGGTGTTCTCCACAACGCCCGTGTTCGACTCAACGACGATACGCCCTTTCATGCCCATGCTGGCGTGGGGGACGCACACGTAGTAGTAAGTACCAGGGATGGTAAGGGTGAGCGGGTGTGTCCCACTCGTGAAGTCGAAGCCACCGTTCGACGTTGTCCCGTTCACGTTCCAGGTGGCCTCGCTCACCTCGCGGGCGTGGTGGTTGCCGTTCACGACGAAGGTGATCGTCGTGCCGGCGGTGATCGTCAGCAGATCCGGGGTCCACTGGAAATTGCTCGAGGTGATGGTTTGTGCACTGGCAGTAAGCGAAGCGGTCAATAGAAGAAGGGATGCGGCGAGTTGTTTCATAGGTGGGATCTTGAAGTTCTATACAAAGGACGCAATTGGACGGCCATTGGTTCGCTGGTGGCTCAGGTATCGTTCATGGTCTTCGCCGGAACACTGCCGTTGTTGCCGGATCGTGTTCAAGAGTTTATGTCACGGACAAAACGAATTAACGTGTCCCATGTGCGGGCCAGGGCGAGATCCTTGTCGATGCACACCCCACGAGGGTCTAGCGGACCTTCAACAAATTCTTCACTTGCTGTGCGCGCTCGTTCTGCAGGCGGGCGTAGTACACGCCAACAGGCATATCGCCGAGGTCGCAGTCCACGGTGTACTTGCCGGGGAGCATCTGTTGGTTGACCAGGGTTTTCAGCATCTGGCCCTGTTCGTTGAAGACCTGGATCAGCACGCGGCCACCGTTGGCCGCATAGCTCAGGGTGGTGCGCTCCACGAAGGGGTTCGGATAGGCGTTCAGCAACAGGTCGCCTGCCTGCTGGTTGATGTCATGCACGCTATTGCCCAGGCAGCCCTCGGGGTCGACCAGCGCGAGGGGCTGGAAGGTGTTCAGCAGCACGGCATCCACATCGGCCGTCTCCAGGCAGAACCAGTCCTTCAGCACGCTCGCGTACACCGAGCGGAAGTCGTACTGCATGGCGAGGTTGGTGTTCACCGTGGTGCCGGGATCGATCACCGGGTTGGTGCCCAGCATGCCGGGGATCACCTTGTTGCCGAAGAGGAACATCGGCTGCGCGCTGCCATGGTCGGTGCCCTGCGAGGCGTTGCTCACCACGCGGCGCCCGAACTCCGAGAAGGTCATGCCCAGCACACGGTCCTGCAGGCCCAGTAATTCCACATCGTCCTGGAACGCGGTGATGGCATCGCTCACCCCTTTGAGCAAATTGGCATGCGTACCGATGGTGTGGTCCACGGCATCCACTTGTTGGGCGTGCGTATCGAAGCCGCCCGCGCTCACCCAGTAGATCTTCGTCTTCAAGCCGCCGCAGATCAGCTGCGCCACGATCTTCAAGGCCTGCGCAAGTTTCGCACCGGGCTGGTTGCCGGTGGGGTACATCACGCTCTGGTTGCACCCACCGATCGCTGCCGCGTTGATCACGTCGCCATAGAGATCGGTCTGCCGTTGCACCTGACGCACGAAGGCCAGCTTGCCTCCGCTGCATGCCGCCGTAACGGGATCGAGGTAGATGTTGCCGGTAAGGTTCAGCGGATCATCGGTGTTGTTGATGGCCACGCCCATGCTCACCCCCATGTTCTGCAAGCCCACGCTCACCGAGCCACCCACGCGGATGGCCAGCGGGTCG
>JBDTNF010000184.1:0-23517 GCA_039933875.1 Flavobacteriales bacterium
GATCGGAGTTCGGATGGAAGTCTGGAGGTGCTCCGCGGGTTGACCGATCCACGTCTGCGGGTGGTGGCACTGGGAACGAATCTCGGTCCGGCGGGTGCGGCGCAGCGCGCGATGGATCTGGCGCTCGGCGAATACATCGTCCGCATGGACGCCGACGATCTCATGTTCCCCGATCGCCTCGAGCGCCAGGTGGCATACATGGATGCGCATCCAGAGGTCGGTGCATCGGGCGGCCAGGTGGTCCTCTTCGGCGATGAAAGCAGCACCTGGGGTGTTCCGCTGACCAACGATGAATGCAAGGCGCAGCTGTTGTTCGGCGTGCCCATCCCGCAGGGTGGCAGCATTCTGCGGACCCGTGTCCTGCGCGATCACACTATCCGTTACCAGGACGACTGGCCGCGCATCGGCGAGGACTGGCTGTTCTGGGTGGCGCTGGCACGCCATACGCGGTTCGGCAACATCGATGCACCGGTGATCCGCTACCGCCGCGGGCCGCAGAACATCAGCCACGGGCAGGACCTGGTCGCTGCCCGGCGTGTGCGCGTCCCCTTGGTGCTGCGTTCCTTTGGATTGGACCCCACACCGGATGAGGTGGAGGCGCACCTCGTCGCTTCCCTGTCGTTCACCCGACCACCTGACGCGGCCATGGTTGGTCGCGTGCATCGCTGGCTGGATCGACTGCGTGTCTTCAATCGTGAAGCCGGTATAGCGCCTGAGCCGGCCATCGAAGCACGCTTGCGCAAGGCTTGGGATGATCTTTTTCCGCGCCTTCCCGAACGTGGCCTGCTCCCAGTGTTCGCGCACATGCGCCTTTCCGGATCCTGGTCATGGTCCCGTTGGTCGTATGCGCTAAAGGTTCGGGCAAGGGTCTTGTTGGGCACGTACCGCCGCGTGCGGTGAACCACCGGAAAGCGCCTGCCACCCTACAGGGGATGGCTACCTTCGCGGGGCTTACCCTGGGGCGCTCGATGCCATGAAGGAACTCTGGTTGTTCACGATACGGTTCCCTTACGGGACGCTGGAGAACTCCCTTGAGCATGAGGTTCCGGTGCTGTGCCGTCACTTCGACAAGGTGGTGCTGTTCCCGTTGTTGCGGGAGGAGGTGGTTCGGCCCCTGCCGGCGAACGCCGAGGTCCGCACCGTGATCGATGATCCCTTCAGGCCGGCATCGCTGTGGACCATGTTCCGCCATTGGCGGTTATGGTATCCGATGTGGCGGGACGTGTTCGGCTCGGCACCGAGCAAGGAGATCCGCCGCCGGCAACGTCGCGGGCTGGTCAGCAAAATGCGGCAGGCGGTCGCGCGTGTGCTCCGCTTCAAGCAGGTGATGGGTCCTTCGTACGATCCCCAACGGGTGGTGCTCTACTCGTCCTGGACGCTTGATTGGGCCACCGTGCTTTCCTTGTGGAAGCTGATGGACCCGCGCGTACGCTTCGTGACCCGGATGCGGGGCTTCGACCTGTACGATCACCGGGCTCCTGACGGTTGGCAGGCGTTCCAGCCGTTCCATCTCCGCCACATCGAACACTTGTACACCACGTCGAAGGCGAGCCATGGCTACCTCCTTGCCCGCTACCCGGGGATGGCGGGCGGCACCAGCATTTCCCCGACGGCAACGGATGATCACGGGCAGGGACCGTGGTCCCCGTCGGACGTGTTGCGCATCGTTTCCTGCTCCAACCTCATCCCGATCAAGCGGGTGCACCTTATTGCGGAAGCTCTTGCGGGCATGCAGCAGCGTGTGCATTGGACCCATTTCGGTGATGGGCCCGAAATGGCCCGTGTGATGGATATCGTGCGCGACTTTCCACCACACATCCGTGCTGACCTCAAGGGCCGCCTGCCCAACGCGGCGATCGTTGATTGGTACAAGCAGAACCCCGTGGACCTCTTCATCCACGTGAGCAGCACCGAGGGCGGCGTTTCCGTCGCTGTGCAGGAAGCGACCAGTTTCGGTATTCCGGTTCTCGGTGCCGATGCCGGTGGTGTAGGCGAGATCGTGAACGACATCACCGGCGAGTTGCTGCCGCTGGACCTCACGTCCGAATACCTGCGCACGCGCATCGAGGCTTTCGCCGCCAGGGGATGTGGTGCCGACAAGCGTGAACGGATCGCGGCCTTCTGGAACGAGCGGTTCAACGCGGAGCAGGTGCATGAGACGTTCGCCAGAGACCTGTTGACCCGCTGATGCGATCCGGTGTGCGGTGCAGTGTGGTCATACCGGTGTTCAACAAGGGCCCTTTTCTGAGGGAGTGCCTGGACAGTGTGTTCGCACAGACCTTCCGCGACTTCGAAGTGATCGCCGTGGACGATGCCAGCACCGATGACAGCCTGGCGATCCTGCGTTCGTACAATGATCCACGCTCCCGCATCATCGCCTCGGAGCGCAACCAAGGACCCGGGATGGCCGCCCAGTTGGCCATGGATGCCGCATCAGGCGATATCATCTTCCGGGTGGATGCCGATGATGTGCTGATGCCCGATCGCTTTCAGCGTCAGTTGGACTTCATGGCGGGGCATACGGAGGTGGGTGCTTGCGGTTCGCAAATGCTCTTGCTGGATCAGCCAGGCATCTGGCAGCGCAATGCGACGAACGATGCCGCGTGCAAAGCCCAACTGCTTTTTGGTGTGGCCATGTTCCAGCCCACCATTGCGTTGCGCCGCGATGTGCTGCTCGAACACCGCATCCGCTACGCGCCGGAATGGCCGCGCTACGGCGAGGACTGGCTCTTTCAAACACGACTGGCCGAAGTGACACGGTTCGCCAACGTCGATGAGCCGTTGGTGTATTACCGCCAGGGTCCCCAGAACACGGTGCATGGTCGTGATCGATGGGCCGACCTATGCATGCTCTTCACGGCGGTCTTCGCATCCCAAGGGCTTCCAGCTCCTTCGGAAGTGCAACTCACCATGCATGCCATGGCTGTGAAGTATTTCCGCCATCCTCCGGATGCCGCAACGGTCCGCGCGTTCAGTTCCTGGCTCGATGAACTGGCCGCGTGGAACAAAGGTGAAGGGCGGTTCGATCGCATCGCGTTCCAGGATCGGCTTGAGCGCGCTTGGAACGAATTGTTCCCATACCTGCCCGGCTTCGGTGCAGCACCCACCTGGGCCTGGTTCCGCGCTGGAGGTGCGATGACCCCCGCACGCCTTTACTATTGGATGAGAAGCGCGAACGCACCGGGCAAAAAGGCGGCATCAATAGCAGGCTGATGGAATTGTGGTTGTTCACCCGTCAATTCCCGACCGGATCCGGGGAAGCGTTCCTGGAGAGTGCGCTTCCAGTGTGGGCGCGGCAGTTCGATCGCGTGCGGGTGATCCCGATGTTCGAGGGGAAGACGTCTGTGACGCTTCCTTCCAATGTGGATCTGGTGCGTCTCTGGGATGATCCATTCGTTCCGCTCTCCGTGGGTGGCACGTTGGCCCGTTCCGCGTCGGTGCTGCGCACCATGTCGCGGAACCAGGGTGGTGGTACCATTGCGCTCCCTGAAATGTTCAGCCATGCCCGCCAGTTGTTGCGGAAAGCCCAGGTGGTGCAGGCGAGGTTGATGCCTTCGTACGATCCAGCTCGCGTGGTTCTGTTGAGTGCGTGGATGGAGGATTGGGTGAGTGTGCTCGGCTTGGTGAAGGAACAGGTGCCCCAGTTGCGCTTCGCCACACTGGCGCATGGCTGGGACTTGTTCGAACATCGCCGTCCCGGCGGCGTGATCCCTTATCGTCGCTATCACATGCGTCAGCTGGATCGGGTGATCTGCATTGCGACCAGTGGCCGCGATCATTTGCGCGAACAGTATCCGGCCAGTGCGGAGAACATTGTGCTCGGGCATCTCGGTACCACCGATCACGGACCCGCTCCATGGTCACCGGATGCGACCCTGCGATTGGTCAGTTGCTCGCATCTGCGCGCACCGAAGCGCCTCGATGTGATCGCTGAGGCGCTGCTCCGTGTGAAGCGGCCTGTACACTGGACGCATCTGGGTGATGGCCCGTTGCGGGCCGCGTTGGAGGAGCTTGTCCGCCAATGTTCCGCGAATGTGCGGGTGGCGCTTAAGGGGAATGTCAGCAACGAGGACGTGCTGCGATGGTACCACACGCATCCGGTGGACCTCTTCGTACACGCCAGCGCGAAGGAGGGCCTGCCTGTGGCCTTGATGGAAGCCGCGAGTTTCGGGATCCCTTTGGTGGCGAACGATGTCGGGGGGGTTCGCGAGGTGGTCACCGAACGGTCCGGTGTTCTGCTGCCCGCGGAGGCTGGACCGGCGGAATGGGCCGCGTTCATCGATGGCCCGCATGTGGAGCCCATGCGCACACCCGCGTTCCGCGAACAGGTGCGTGCGTTCTGGATGGATTCGTTCAACGCCGAGCGGAACTACCGGCACATCGGGTCGTTGCTGACGGATCCGGGCGGTCCAACGGGATAGCGCAACATCAGCGTGCGGGGAGCGGTGCTCGATGCCATCGCGATCGTTCAGGTGTTGTCGCGTTGGACACTAACACCCGTACTTTGGGAACTCCCGTCCAGCAGAACAAGGAGTATGAAAGTCGCGGTCATCATACCCTGTTTCAATGTGGAAACACATGTGGGATCCGCGGTGCGTTCGGCGTTGGAGCAGACCCATACCGACCTGGACATCATCGCGGTGGACGATGGCAGCACGGATGGAACGCGCGAGGTGCTCGAGTCCCTGGCGCGATCATCCAATGGTCGTTTCCGCTGGATCGGTCGCGCGAACCTGGGCGCTTGCTCCGCGCGTAATGCCGGCGTTTCCGATACACAGGGCGTGTACATCCAATTCCTGGATGCCGATGACACCTTGGAGCGGGACAAGATCGAACGCCAGGTGGCGCTGGCCCGGGCGAACGAGTATGCCGAATTGGTGATCGGCGGTTTCCGGAACCGCTTCGAGAACGGTAAGGACGAGGTCGTCCTGCCGCTGGTCGGGCAGCCTTGGGCGGCTTTGGTGCGCACGCGCATGGGAACCACAAGTTCCAACCTGTTCAAGCGTGAGGCGGTGAATGGGGTGCGCGGCTGGAACGAGCGTCAGCGCAGCAGTCAGGATTACGAACTCATGTTCCGCATCCTCGCTGCGGGCGGCCGTGTGGCTTGGGACAACGCGGTGGCCAGTACCGTGCTCAAACGCGCATCGGGTTCCATCAGCAAGACCGATGAGCGTGACAATTGGGTCCGCTACCTGGACCTCCGGCGCGCCATGCGCGACCATATGGTGAGGATCGATCCGCAAGGGTTCAAGTCGGAGATCGAAGTGGCCGACCAGTACCTTTTCATGGCCATCCGCGTACTTTCGAAGCATGATCCCGATGCGGCTGCGAAGGAATTCGACCGGACCCTTGACCGGGCGTTCGTGCCGGATCGCACCAAGGCCACCACGGCGGCGTACATCTTCTTTTACCGGGTCTTCGGGTTCCGGGTGGCCGAGCGCTTCGCTCTGGCCATCGCCCGTTCCCGACACCGTGTGAAGGCAGGATGATCCGTTCACGCAACGACCTCAAGGATTACCGCGAAGCGGACCGCATCGCCCTGCGCCGCGTCAACAGCATCAACCGGATCTACGATGAGGTCTGGATCTTCCAGCGCATGTTGCGCAAGGTGGAGTACCTGTTGAACGTGAAGAAGGGGAAGAATTTTTTCTGGTTCATCATCTACAAGTACTATTCGCTGCGTTTTCACCGCCACAGTGTGCGTTGCGGTTTCGATATCCCGCCGAACACCTTCGGGCCGGGTCTTTCCATTGCGCACCGGGGTACCATCGTGGTGCATCCCGATGCCCGCATCGGGCACAATTGCCGGATACATGTCGATGTGGTGATCGGCACACGCCCGGGCCCCAAGGACCTGGTGCCCACGATCGGTGTGAACTGCTACATCGGGCCGGGTGCGAAGATCTTCGGCGCCATCACCATCGGTGACAATGTGGCCATCGGTGCCAACTCGGTGGTGAACAAGTCCTTTCCCGATGGGTTCATGACCATCGCGGGCGCTCCAGCCCGGAAGATCAGCGACACGCCGAGCACCGATTTCATTGTGGCCACACGCAACAAGACGTACGGATGAGGAGGTTGATGGTGGTGGTGGGTACGCGGCCCAATTTCATCAAGGTCACCCGCTTCAAGGAGGTGGCCGCCACGCATGGCGGTTTCGAGGTTTCGCTCGTGCATACCGGCCAGCACTTCGACGATCGCATGAGCACGGTGTTCTTCGAACAGTTCGGCCTGGAACCCGATCACTGGCTGGGGATCGCGCCGGGTTCACCGAACCACCAGATGGCCAGCATCATGCTCGCGTTGGAACCGTTGATCCACGCCCAGCGTCCAGATGTGATGATGGTTGTGGGCGATGTGAACAGCACACTGGCCGCCGCTCTCACAGCGAACAAGCTCGATGTTCGCCTGGCGCACCTCGAAAGCGGCTTGCGCAGCCGGGACATGGGTATGCCCGAGGAGATCAATCGCATCCTCACCGATCGCATCACCAGGGATTTCTTCATCACCGAACAGAGCGGCATCGATAACCTGCTGGCCGAAGGTGCTTCCCCCGCCGACCTCCACTTCACGGGCAATACCATGATCGATACGCTCCTGGCCTTTGAGGATCGGATCCAGGCCTCACGGGTCCTGGAGGAAATGGGACTTGGCAACGGTGGGCATGTGTTGATGACCATCCATCGGCCCGCTACTGTCGACAACGCAACGGAACTCGCAAGGCTTGTTGACCTCATCGCCAGCGTGGCGACGGACCATCCGGTCGTGTTCCCGGTCCATCCACGAACGACGGCGACCCTGGAGCGATTCGGACTGCTGGGGCGGTTGCAAGGGATCGCGGGTGTCCATCTCACCGGTCCATTGGACTATTTCGCCTTCCAGAAGCTGATCGCCACCTGCGCATTTGTGATCACCGACAGTGGCGGCATCCAGGAGGAGACCACCTACCGCCGCGTTCCATGCCTCACGCTGCGGCCGAACACCGAACGCCCTGTTACGGTCACGGAGGGAACGAACGAGTTGATCACCTTCGACCTGAGCGCGTTGCAGGGAGCGATCGCACGCATCCACGCAGGGCGATCCAAACAGGGCCGTATCCCGCATCTTTGGGACGGTCACGCCACCGAGCGGGTGTTCGAGGCGCTTGACCGCGTGCTGTGATCATCTACCTCACTTACAACGATCAGCCCAGTGGTGTTTACTGGAGCCAGGTGACCGACGTGGTCGAGCACTTGAACACGTTTCGATCCGAGAGGGTAAAGCTGGTCGCATTGGTGAGTGCGCGTGGCTATCTCGAGACCCGAAGAAGTATCAGATCACATTCGCCTTCAGCCTGGGTGATCCCCATGGTACCGACCATGGCGCGCTGGAGGAGGAACGTCATGATCATGGCTTGGGTATGCCGGATACTGGGGCCGAAGGCCATCATCGCCCGTGGCGTCATGGCGACGTGGATGGCCCTGCGCGTGCGTGAGCGGAAGCTGGTCCAGCGTGTGTGCTTCGACGGTCGTGGTGCCTATGCCGCGGAGTGGGAGGAGTACCGGATCATCGACGATGATGCGTTGATCGCGCAGTTCAGGCCATTGGAGCAGGAGGCGGTGAACGCGAGCGACTTCCGCCTTGCGGTGAGCAACGCCCTGGTGGCGCACTGGCGCGAACGCTATGCCTACTCCGGTGCGGCGCATGTGGTGGTACCCTGCACGCTGGGAAAGGATCTTGCGCATGTGCGACCAAAGGCGGAAGGGCGGACGGTCGGTGCCGATGAACGTATTCGATTGGTGTATTCGGGCTCATCGGCGGGCTGGCAATCGTTCGAACTTTTGGAGCGAATGCTTGTCCCTTTGCTGGAGAAGGATGAACGGGTCGACGTGATGTTCCTCACGCGGAAGGACCCTCGGATCGAAGCGCTGGAGCGGAAGTTCCCTGGGCGGGTTTCAAGTGCATGGTTCAACGCTGCCGAAGTGGGTGAGGTGCTCCGGGAGCAGGATGGTGGGATATTGGTGCGTGAGAACACCGTTACGAACCAGGTCTCAAGCCCGACCAAATTCGCCGAGTACCTGGCTTGCGGCCTGCCCGTCATCATCTCCGGGCACATTGGTGATCTCAGCCAGGCTGTGGAACGGGACCATCTCGGCGGGGTGGTACAGGAAGGTTCGCCCTTGCCTCGTTTGGAACGGCCCGGCGCTGAACGAAGGGCCCAACTCATGGATTATGCCCATGCGCATTTTACGAAGTCGGCGCACAACACCTCGTACACCCGGTTGCTTGCGGCGATGACCGCCTGACCGCAACGGGCTACTTTCGCGCGGATGTCAAAGAGAGTCCTGATCACCGGCGGTGCGGGTTTCATCGGTTCGGCCCTTGGAAAGCACCTGCACGCGCAAGGCCACGAGGTGTTCGTGATCGATGACCTGTCGTTCGGCAAGCGACATCTGGCCGCTGTGAGCGACGATCACTTCTTCGAGGTGGACATCCGGCATCGCGCGGCCATACGGAAAGCGATCGCTGCGATCCGCCCCGAGTGGACCCTGCACCTCGCCGCGATCCACTTCATCCCGTATTGCAACCAGCATCCTGTCGAAGCCGCGGACATCAACATCACCGGCACGATCAACGTGCTCGATGCGTGTGCCAGCGGTTCCTCGTTGGAACAGGTTTTCGTGGCCAGCACCGCGGCGGTGTATCCGATCGCCGATGGCGCGGTTGCCGAGGACCATCCCACAGGGCCGCTGGATATCTATGGGATCACCAAGCTCGCCACCGAAAGGCTGGCCAGTGAGTTCCACCTGCGCAGTGGTATCCCGACGATCGTAGGTCGGTTCTTCAATGCGTTCGGTCCGAACGAGACGAACCCGCACCTATTCCCGGAGATCCAGCGGCAGGTGCTCGGCGGCGCGCGTACGTTGAAACTCGGCAACCTCGACCCCAAGCGCGATTACATCCACACGGAGGACATGAGCCGTGCGATGGACGCATTGCTCCGCCTCGGTGCCGGTGGGTACGACACCTTCAATATCGGACGCGGCATCGAGTACAGTGTACGCGAGGTGGTGCAGGCGTTCGAGCGCCAGTTGGGGGAGCGGCTCGCCGTCGAGGTGGATCCGGCGCGCGTTCGCAAGGTGGAACGGATGCACCTGCTGGCCGACGTCTCCAAGTTGAAGCGGGCAACAGGTTGGGAGCCCCGGTGGGGTATCGATGAAGGTGTACGCACGTTGCTCACCGAGGATGTCCCGCTCTGAGTTGCACGTGGCGATCTGCACCGATGGCGTGTTCCCACATGCCATGGGAGGCATGCAGCGACACTCACGTCTGCTGGCCGAGCATCTGGCAAAGAGCGGCAGAGTGAGGTTGACCGTACTCCATCCGCACGAGGTCGGTGTGTTCGATCCCGCCTTCGGCATCGATGAAGTGCATGTCGCGCCCATCGATACGGACCGCATTTACCTGCGTGAGCTGTGGAAGTACAGCGGAAGGGTGGGTGAAGAACTCGATCGCCTCCGTCCGGACGTCATCTTCTCACAGGGCTTCTGCGTCTGGCAGGGTATCACGCGCTACAGCGATCGGCTCATTGTCCATCCTCACGGGCTTGAGATGTTCCAAGGGCTCTCGTTCAAGGAGCGGGTCATGGGCGCTCCGTTCCGTGCGCTGTTGCGCTATGTCGTGCGGCGTTCATCGGTGGTGGTATCGCTTGGTGGAAAGCTCACGGCACTGTTACAAGGCGTCACAAGAGGATCCAAGTGTCGGGTGGTGGTGATCCCCAACGCGGTGGACATGCCCGATGGACCGACCATCTATCCAGTGGAAGCGACACCGCTGCGTTTGCTCTTTGTCGGGCGGTTCGCTTTCAACAAGGGACTCGATGTCCTGTTGAGTGTGGCGCGCCGTTTCGATGTGGAAGGTCGCTTGGGTGATGTGCTTTTCGAACTCGCGGGAGATGGTCCGCTGATGGAGAACATGAGGCGTGATGGCGTGCCTCGGAACGTGCGGGTGCTTGGCCGCGTCGACGATGCCCTACTTGCCCAGCTCTACCATGAATGTCATGCGCTTGTCCTGCCTACGCGCTTCGAGGGCATGCCGACCGTGGTGCTCGAAGCGATGGCACATGCACGGCCTGTTCTAGTGAGCGACGTGGGTGCTACCGCCGAGTTGGTGGACCGGACCAATGGCTACCTGCTGCGTGCCGGGGACGCGCAGGAATTGTATGACGCTGTGCGGGACCTTTGCGCAAGGCCATTGGCGGAGCGGCGTGCGATGGGGGCGCATGGACAGCAGCGTGTATTGAGCGACTTCACCTGGCCGGTCATCGTGCAACGCTTCGTCTCCCTGTTCGGCGAACCGCACGCTTCCGGGAAGTGAACCGCAGCCGTTCGATCAAGCCAGAAAACCAAGGAGCTGGTCCGTAACGACCTCAAGGCTGTGGTCGCTCACATCGGCGGTGGTGTCCAGGTCGATGGTGCGTTCCCCCGTGATGAACCTGGGCAACTCCACAGCCAACTCCTCCAACCGGACCGAAGCACCGAGTCGTTTGGTCGTGATCGTATCACTGACGAGCCCTTCATCACCGATGTGCAGCACCGGCCGGCGCAGGTGGAAGAGTTCGTTGAACTTGGTCCCCAGGAAATCCTTGTTCGCCTTGGCGATATAGACGAGCGCCAGATCCGTGTTCGAGACCTGCATGAAGAAATCCTTTGGGGACAGCGGTTCGTGGAACCTGACCTGCTGGCCAAGGGCACGTCTCACGGCCTCCGCCCTGTAGCTCGACACATCACCGTCCGTGATGTAGATGTCGAGCACGGTCTTCGCGAACAGGTCGGGTCGGCGTCGGCCCAACTGCTCGAGACCATCGAACAGGGCCTGGAAGAACGCGGTCGCCTCGGTCGAGTTGTAGACATTACCGGCGTAGATCATGCGGAACATCCCATCGGCGTGGCGTTCCTCGAGCGGTGGCAGTTCATCGGGGTCGAAGGCGTGCGGGATGACCTGGTATTTGGAGGCCGGGCCACCATACGTGGCCTGTAGATGCTCGATGATGGCCGGGGCAGGCGATATCACCTTGTCGCACGAGAGCACTGCCCTGGCCTCAAGGGACCGCTCACGCTCCTGGCGGGCGATGGGGAGGGAGCGGTATCCATAACCGCCGATCCAGGTCCAGGGATCGCGGAAATCAGCGACGACCTGCGTCCCCGGGTGGCGCACTTTCAGGCGCAGTGCGAAGGTCATCAGGCTGAACGGCGCCCCCGACACGATGACGGTGCGGATGCCGTACCGCTCGATCAATTCGCCGCACTTCACCAGGAGTTGCTTCTCCCAGAAGATGGCTTTGTCGAACCAATTCCCTTTGATGAGCAAGGGGAGCACGCGGATCCAGATGTTGTAGCCAAGGCGTTCTGAGAGGGTCCGCAACGGCCGCTTGAACAACACTGTGGGGTAGCGCTGCGGAAGTTCATGCACGGTGACGCCGGGGGTCGCCCGATCCGCCGTCCAAAGCGATCCCTTGAGATCTTCACTGCCGTCACTGCAAACCACATGGACCTGATGACCCTTGCGCGCCATGGCTTTGGCGAATTTGGCCCAGCGTCGGCCGCCGATACCCTGGTACGGCGGGAACGTGTGACAGATGACCAGGAAGACCTTGGCGCCAGGCATGCGATCACCGATCAGCACAGCAGCGATAGGGGCGATCCGTGCTGCCGAACGCCAAAGCGCAAGCGGTTGCCGTGCAGGAGGAACTTCCGGCGATCCGTGCTGACCCGTTCTCGTTGCAGGCACTACCCACCCACTCGTAGTCGCCGATGATATCGTTGATGCCGAGCATCGTGCGCTTGACACAGGCCACATGGAACTCAGCCCAGCTGCACAAGCGCAGCCCGCGGGTCCCACAATCCGTCGCCGCCGCGAAGAAATCCACAACGGCCGTGTCCTGTTGCAACTCGATACAGAACTGGCCGTTCACCGCGACCAAGCCGTTCGGACAGGTGCGCAATGTTCGTGTCTCTCCGTTCATGAGTTGGAAGGCCGTGCCGGTGAACACCAGCGAAAGGATGCTGCCCGAAGGGACGAGCGTTCCTTCGAGCACTGCACCAGGGCCGGTAACCACATCGAACGGCCCAACGCCATTGAGCAATAGCGAGACCGGACCTGTCGCATTGTCCGGGACCCTCACAGTGATGTGCGTTCCGGTCAGCGGGACGCCGGACAGTGCCGGGATATCCACCGACCAAACGGGCGCGGCACCTGCTTGCGCATGCACCAGCATGGCGCGTCGCTCGGCTTCAACGCTCAGCGCCGTGGACGGATCCGTCAAGGGTGCGAGGCCGGTGACCTGTCGGTCCGCGCCATCGGTCCCCGTCAATTGGATCGCGTGATCGATGTACACCTGGCCATGGCCTGCAAGGGCGACGAAGCAACCGATGCCAAGGAGAAGCGATCTCATGGAAGCTGGTAGCAACAATGGGTGGAGGTCAACTCCGTCAGGGCGCTCGCTGTGCGCTGGCTCATGCAGGTGGTGCGGCCCGCCTGGCAGGCCAGATGGGTATGGTTCGCGGTATCGTCGATCCATTCCCAATCATTGAACATGCCCTGCAACTGGGTCCCAAGTACGGTGCATGCGTGGTAGTATTCGTCCCAGCGGCACAGTTTGCCACCGCGCAGGGCACAGCGGTCGACCGATTCGTACATACCGAGGAGCGGACCTTGGTTGATATCGATGCAGAATCGTTCGTTGACCTGGAGGGTAGCGGGCGGACATCCACGGGAGGCGCTGTTCATCAGCACGAACCTGTCGCCGAGAAAGAGCACCTCATTCACCATTCCCGTGATCACCTGACCGAGTACCGGTGGCAGTCCATCCGGCCGGACCAAGGGTTGCGCCGACGCGCCATCGAGCTGAATGAGTACCACACCGAAGAACGTGCCCGGAGCTGTGAAGCGGAGGAGACTACCCGGTTGGGCTGGTGTGGCGGGCGGTGTAGTGAGTTGGATCGTCGTTCCCACGTAGGTCGCCAGGGCCCAGTTCGCCTCCCCGTTCACCCACGTGCCCACGGAGATCAGCGAAGTGGCTTCTGTGGGCGCATCCATCCCTTGCACTGTGCGCACGTCGTCCGGCCCCGTGAATTGGACCGGTTTGTCCATGACCACCTGGGCCGACACGGTCGACGCACAAAGGCAGGTGGTGAACAGGAGAAGGTGTTTCATCGGTTCTTGCAACAACGGTATCGACCAAGTTCCAAGGGGTTCGATTCGGCACCGAACTCGCAACCGAATTCCAGGGTGACGATGCTCTGCCCCACCTGTTTCGCATCGTACGTGCTATTTGCCGCATCATCCACCCATTCCAGTTGCAACACAGTGGGCAGGAACCCCGGTTGCGACCGGCATGCGCGGGCCCATTCGGAGAAGGAGCAAAGCCTCGCGTTCATGGCGGCACAGGTCGTCGTTGCGACATAGAACGTCGCAGCGACCAGCGAACTATCCATGACGCAAACGTTGTTGGTCACAGCCGAGAAGCCCCCGGGGCAAGGAAAGGTGACTTCGCCCACCACTTGGAACGCACCACCGTCGTAGATCAAGCGGGTGGGGGAACCGGCAATGAGGTCGGCGCTGTCCAACGGTGTTCCCCCCCACTTCACCAATGGGCGCGGACCGAGTCCGTTCAGGTCGAGTTGCGCTCCTGGTGAATTAGGCATGTCGGGGATCAGCGTGATGATCAAGCCCGTGCCGTAAGCGGCAAGGGGCGGTTCCAACGTGGCCTGCAATATCGAGGACCCGCTGGAGTATGCGGTTGATGTCGTCCCGGAGCGGACCGCTTCCAAGCTCATTCCTGCATCCTCGGAAACCGGGTTGGCAAGTCCGGTCACCTGCCGGTCCACCGGGTCCTGGCCATCCAGCACGATGCGTGCTGGAACGTCCAACTGGGCTGTGCTCGCGAAGCCCATCAAGGCGAATAGTGCGCAGAGGATCGGCCTCATGGGTGGATGATGCGAAAGGTCCGCGTTCCGTTCACGCGTAACACATAAAGGCCGGATGGCTGCCCAGCGAGGGAAAGTGTGCACAGTTCGCGGGATGCGTTCGGCAAGGCGTGTTCCACGATACGACCTGCGGCGTCGAGCAAGGTGATGTCCATCGGAACAGCGCCGCTCATCGAGCGGATGTGCAGAACATCATCGGTGATGGTCGGCCAGACCGTGAAGCCATCGCCCACCCCAGCTTCACCAGCGACCGAGGTGATGTCATCATCGAACGCCGTGATGAAACCCCAGGGAGAGGACCATGAAGAGGCGATACGGTGTGTGGGCAGATCCACCGTTCCGTTCAGTGAGCTCCAGGGTCCGGTCAGTTGATCCGCTCCATGCAGGAGCAGGTTCGCCTCCACCAGGCCGTTCAACTCAACGGGGTCGTAATGGAAACCGATGTCGATCTGTTCGCCAGGCGCCGGTGTAGCCAACACGTTGAACCAACGCGCAACGCTCTCAGCCCCTGTACCGGGCATCTGCACCGAATGTCCGCGCACGACCTCCATATCACCCAGCGCTGCGGTCATCGTGAGGGTGAGTCCAAGACCACCGGGTTCAACATCCGCGGCCGGTCCTTGCGATGCGTAAAGCGCATGTTCCGTACCGGTGCCGGTAATGGGGTTGCCTTCCGGCTCCGCCACAACTGCCTGATCACCTAGTTCGATGCGCCCGTTGTTGATCACGCTGGCGTCGGTCCCGATGGTCCAATCGATCGGGCCGACCAGGGCGATGCGCGTTCCGGGATCCACGGTGAGCGTGCTGTTGGTCAGTTGCATGTTCTGTGCGCGCAGCGCAAGAGGCAACAGGACAATAACCGGCAGGAGTGAACGGATCAAGGCGGACCGCATGATCCAAATGTATTGAAGGGTTCGCATCCGCATGAAAGTTGGGCTGAGCGGCAAGCTCATCGGGAAAGGCAACAACGGAAGTGGTACGTGCCCACCGTGGCGAACGTGGCGCCGGCCTGCTGACAGTTCGCATTGCCGGCCACCCGCACACAATTGTCCTCATTAGCAGCGCTGTTCGTCCATTCGTAGTTGCCCGTCATCTGTTGCAGCCCCAGCACCGCGCCGTTCTGGCAGGCCACAATGAACTCCCCCCATGAGCAGAGCCGGTAGCCCTGTTGGGCGCAGATCAGCGATGCTTCGAAGAAGTCGGCGGTATCCCGCTCGGTCTGTTCGATGCAGTACTGATCGCTCACTCCGGTCGTGCCCGCAGGGCAGTCCCGTCGGCTATGCGCTGTGCCGTTCATCACCTGGAACACCGAACCATCGAAGACCAGTGAGAGAACGGATCCTGGTGGGATCTCCTCCGCCAGGACGGGATCGGATGGGCCGCGCGTGATGGGGTAGGGGCCCGATCCGTTCACACTGATGGACAGCGGGCCTGCACTGCTCGCATCGCTGCGCACCAACAAATGAAGCCCTTCCACTGGAGCGGTGGTGAGCGAAGGCAGGTCGACGTTCCAAAGTGGCCCTGCGGTCGCGATCGCGAAGCGGTGTGTCCCGGATCCCTCCACACCGGCGGTGAGAACAGCATGGGGTAGCGTGCTTTCCAACAAACCGTTCAGCTGGCCTTCGCTTCCTTCAAGGAGGATGGGATGATCAAGCTGCACCTGTGCGCGCAGCGTCACTGTGGTCCACAGCATCAGGATCATCAGGAGCGGGATCGAGCGCTTCATCGGGGGTGGTAGCAACAGCGGGTGGAGGCAAGGTTCAGAGGTCCTGCAGCACGCTGGCTCATGCACGTGGTCCGGCCCACTTGATCGGCGGTCTGTGTGTGATTGGAAGTGTCATCGACCCACTCCCAATCGTCGAACCGTGCGGTCAAACCGGTTCCCAGTAATGCGCAGCCAGCATAGTATTCGTCCCAAGTGCAGAGCTTTCCTCCACGGGTCGCGCAATATTCCGATGCTTCGAACATGTTGAGTCCGTCGACCTCACCGACATCCATGCAGGTGCGGTCGTTGAAGGGAAGCGAACCCGGAGGACATTGGGAGCCGGCGGAACTGACGAACACGTAGTGATCCGTTGCAAGGATGATCTCCACCACCGCGTTGGTGATCATCTGGCCGGGCACCAGCGCAAGACCATCGGCCCGCAACAAGGGAAGCGCGGTGAGCGCGCCGTTCCGGATGAACAGCGGTCCGGAGAGGGCGGCCGGCGCCTTGAACCGGATCAGGGTCCCTTCGTGCAACAGGGATCCGGAAGGGGACAGTGTAAGGAGTAAGGTGTCGACCGATAACGCTGCGGTCGCCCAGTGCGCGCCACCGAGAACAGCGGCTTCCACGGTCACCGCTGATGACACATCCAGTGGTGCGGCGATCCCGTCGACCCGGCGTTGATCATCGGTACCGGTCACATGCACGTTGCCCGAAACATGCACCTGCGCGTGCACCCAGGGCACAAGGCAATAGAGCACTGTGGCAAGGCCGTATCTCATCGGGAGGTGCAGCAGCGGAAACTATTGACGTTGGTGGGCAGGCGAATACCGCCGAACGTGCAGCCTGTCCCGGATCCATTGCTGCCGTCCTCCCCAATGCCCATGATCTTCGCATAGTTCGTGTTGTTGGCCGCCTCATCCACCCATTCGATCTCGAGCACCGTGGTCATGAACCCAGGGACGGTCCTGCACGCGTGGCTCCATTCAGCGAAGCTGCACAAGCGACCGCCGGACGCAGCACACTGAAGGTTCGCCTCGAAAAAATCAGCCCCGTTGTGCGGCAACGCCTCGATGCAGAACGCGGCCGAGGTGGTGACATATCCGGCAGGGCAGTTCAAGCGTGTGTCCCCGAGCAGCAGGAACCTTTCCCCGTCATAGACCAAACGAACGGGGATGCCGGGTCGCAGGTCGGCACTATCCAAAGGCACCCCGCCCCATTTCACCATGGGCTGGGCGCCGAGCCCATTGATGTTCAGTTGCGCGGCCGATGCGTTGGACTGGACAGGAGTGATCTGGACGACCATGCCAGCTACGTATGCGGAGGGCGCTGGGAACAGATCGGCGGTCAAGATCACATCGCCTTCGGCGGTCGCACGTGATACCGTCACAGAGCGCAGATCATCAAGGCTGACAGCCGCATCGGTGGTCAACGGTGCGCCCAGCCCGAGTATCTGCCGCTGGGCGCTGGAACCGCCATCCAAGACCAAGGGGCCGGGTACGTCCCATTGCGCCATGGCCCGCGCGGCCATCAGCAGGAAGCAGAGCATCGAAAGAAAAGGCCGTGATCGGAAGTGTGGGTGCAACGCCAGGCGATAGCGAAAAGCCCCGCGATGGTGTGACCGAAAACCTGTGGAACGTGCTTCCGCGAATGACATCGTTCAACGCGCTGGATCGAAGGTTTTACGGCGTTCGAAGGTACTGCGATGCCCAGGAATAGCCGGTGTCCGGCGATCCCTAGCTTTGAAGCCTTATCCGCGCAGGCATGGACGTACTGGGATTCGTGGCCGACAACATGGGGCATTTCACCCTGTACGATATTCCGAACGTCTTCTTCATGATGTTCGCCGGCGCGTTCCTTGGATACGCCCTGGCCCGCTGGGGTGGTCGTTCACACGTTGGTAATGCCCGTGTCCTCGCGCTGTGGGCGGCAACGGCCGCCTTGGCCGCCGCGTTCGTGCGCGCGCAATTACCGCTGGCGGTGTTGCTGCTGGCGCTGGTCCTGCTTGTGAAGGGTGAAGGGGCATCGATCCGCGAACGGTTGTTGCTCTTCGGAGCCTTGGTGCTTGGAGCCGGATGTGGCAGTGGTGCCGCGCTGATCATGTTCCTCGTCGCCGTGCCTTACATCCTTCTGGTGCGCTGGGCCCTCCCTGGCGACAAGGCCTGAGCCATGGAAGGAGGTGCCACGCGTGATGGCGCCCTGTTCGGGCTGGGGACGCTGGTGGTGCTATGCGCCGCGTGGACCATTGCCGTGGGGAGCGCGCCTGCACCCCGCCCGTCGCGATCAACTGGCACGGTACCGGTCTTTGTTCCGGCCAACGCGTTCGTTGCCGAGGGGACCGCGATCACGATCAGGTCCACTTCGGGCGGAAGCCTCTGGTGGTCCGATAAGGACGGTGGGGTAGTGCCTCAGCGAACAGGGGATGAAGTGACCGTTCGCGCGGTCCAGGATCAACGCAACGCAGTGCGAACCATGACCACGCCCACGGCGATGCAATGGCGGCACCCACTACCCGGCCTGCCGACAGCCCTGGTGCTGCGCGCAGCCGAGGTCGACGACCTCGATAGGCCAGGACGCTGGAGCATGCACACCTGCGTCTTCACCGACCACGGCCGAATGCCGATCGTGTCGATCAGCGCGCCGGACGGGGCGCTCTTCGGCGCTGACTCGGGTATTTACGTGGTGGGCGACGCCATCCTGCAGCCGGAGGACGAGGTTGCGAACTCGTATGCACGGGATCCCAAGTGGTGGAAGTACCCGGGGAATTTCCACGGCCGGGGAAAGGAATGGGAACGTGAGGCCCGCATGCAGTTGATCGATCCGCAGGGCGAGGAGGTGTTCCAGGCTCCGGTGCGTTTGCGGGTGAACGGACAGATGACACGGGGCTTTCCCCAACACGCGTTGCGTCTGGAATTCGACGAACCGTTGCATGTTCCGTTGTTCGCCAATGGGGATGGTGCGGGCACCACGTCCATGGTGCTTCGCACCGCGGGGAACGATCAGGTGAAGGCGATGATGCGCGACGCCTACCAGCATGGTCTGTGCGTTGGTCTTCCGTTCGAGGTATCGCAGGCCCTGCCGAGCGTTGTCTACATCAATGGGGCGTATTGGGGGGTGCATCATCTCCGCCAGCGCATCGACGATCAGGAATTGGCACGGCGTCATGGCATCCCCTTCAAGGACATCACGATCCTGGAGGATCGTGCTCAATTGTACCGTGGCGACCAGCGTGAAGTGGCGAACTTCCTGCATGTTGTGCACGGAACGGAGCATTGGAACGCGAAGGATCCCGCGTGGATCGACAGCCTGGAGAAGAGCATCGACCTTGACGGTTACCTGGTGTACATGGCCTCCCAGATGATCCTGGGCAACAAGGATTGGCCCAGCCAGAACGTGAAGTACTGGCGCTTCACGGGATGGGAGAAAGGCAATGGGTACAGGGACGGACGCTGGTACTTCATCATGGGCGACTCGGACCTGGGTTTCGGCGCCATCGCTCCGGCTTCAGCGGATATGTTCGCCGATGTGCGACCGGGGAGCGCTCCCATATCACGGTTGTTCATGGCCATGATGCGCTCGCCTTTGCTCCGCGATCGCTTCCTTGCACATGCGCGGTCCTTGTTGAACGGCCCTCTTTCTCCCGAACGTTGCACATCGGCCTTGGAGAGCTTCGTTGCTTTGCTCACACCGGAGATGGAGCGGCATACGGCGCGCTGGCGCAAGCCTTTGGACGAGGGTGCCTGGCTGGCCGAAGTACAGGTGATGCGGGTCTTTGCGCGCGATCGCGGCCCGCAGGTGCTGGAACAACTGAAGGCGTTCAACGGACAATGAGCCCCCTGCCATGCTGAAGTTCTTGCGTGAGGATTGGCAGTTCATCGCTCTCGTGTTCCTGTGGGTGGCGGTGGCGGTGTTCACGGGCCCGATCATTTACGCCTTCCTGCCGCTCTCGGTCTTCTTCATGAAGTCGCGCGACATGTGGGCTGAGTTGGTGTTCGGCTTTCTCATCATTCTCGTGCTATCGGATATCACCGGGGAATTCGTGCATATGCGGGTCTTCAAGAGCGCGAAGAACATGTACATCGCCGCGCTCGCCATCATTTTCCTGTTGGAGCGACAGCGCTTCGTTCCGTTCTCCCAGGTCTTCACCATCTTCCTCCCGTTCTTCATTTACAGCCTCTTCCCCCTGGTGTTCTCCAACTCCATGGTCGTAGCGGTGCAGAAGACGCTTTCCTATGCCTTGATGTACCTGGTCGTCCCCAATTACGTGTTGTACAATTTCCGGCGCATCGGCTGGCCCTTCTTCCGCAACTTGATGTTCTTCATGGCGGCGATCCTCCTTGCCGGCTGGTTCGCGCACTACTACGGGACCTTCTATTCATACGTGGGCGGCCGCTTCCGGGGGATCTTCGGGAACCCCAATGGCATGGCCATCTATTGTTACCTCACCATCGTGCTGCTCACGGTGCTGATCTCGCTGAACAGGCAACTGTTCTCGCGGAACGAGAAGATCCTGCTCTACGGCGTGATCGGGTTCTTCCTGATCTACTCAGGGTCGCGTAGCTCGCTCACGGCCACCATGATCTTCCTGTTGTTCAACCGGTTCTTCGCGCGATCGCCGTTCCTTGGGTTCATCGGCCTTGTTTTCTTCATCGGCGCCGCCGAGGTCGTCTCCTCCAACCTGGAAGGCATCATCACCGCGTTGGGCTTGCAGGAGTATTTCCGCTTGAAGACCCTGGAGGATGGCAGCGGGCGCTACTTCGCATGGGCCTTCGCCTGGGGGTATGTGCAGCGGTACTTCGTCTTCGGCGGCGGCTTCGCGAACGATGAAGTGATCATGCGGTACAACCGCTTCTATCTCTGGAGCATGGGGCACCAGGGCGGCGTGCACAACTCGTATCTCTCCTTCTGGTTGGATACGGGCATAGTGGGCCTTCTTACCTTCCTGCGCAGCTTCTTCCTGCTCTTCTTCAAGGCGAGCCGATTGGTCCCGATGAGCCTTGCCGTGATGTTCTCCGTGCTCTTCTCCATCATGTACGAATCATGGCTCATCGGTTCGCTCAACCCCTATACCATTGTGCTGCTCGTCATCATGACGGTGGTCTCCGAGGAGGAGATCACGGACTGGGCCACGCGCGTGACCGAACCCGATGAGGAGGATCAACCCGAGGAGGACGCAGCACGCCCTGCGCTGGCTGCCGCGAATTGATGACCTCACCTACCTTGCCTGCGAGAGCGATGAAGCGGAAGAAGAAGTGGTTGATCGCCTTGGTCCTTCTCGCCGGGATGCTGGCCGGGGGCGCCTGGTTCGCCGATCGCGCGTTGAAGCATCGGGACCATCCGGGCTTGCGGGTCTTTCTGCATCAGTGGGCTACGAACTACCCCGCGAGTTTCGCCGTGGAGCCGTTGGTGCTTTCCATTCATGTGGAGCAAGGTGAGTTGGACCAGCTCCAGAAGGTGGTGGATGCGGCGCGCGATCGCGGTGTGATCATGCCGGATGGTAACGACTATGTGGCCGCCACGGTCGAGGGTCCGGACGGCGTGTTCAAGGCCAGGATCCGGATCAAGGGGAAACTGACGGACCACGTGCAAGGCAGCAAATGGAGCTTCCGCGTCATCGCGAAAAAGGACGGCGGCTTCCTCGGCATGCAACGTTTTTCGCTGCAGCACCCCGGCACGCGCAACTACCTGTGCGATTGGTTCTATCACCGGCTCATGCAGGGCGAAGGCATCATAGCGCTCCGCTACGGCTTCATCCGCCTTCATTTCAACGACGAGGACCTCGGCATCTATGCCTACGAGGAGCACTTCGGTCCTGAACTGCTCGAGCACAATGGCCGCTTGAAGGGGCCGCTCTTCCGTTTCGATCCCGCGCTCTTCTGGGAGCATCGCCTCAATGAGATGAACAAGTTGAGGTTCGACGAGCCGTTCGCGGCGTATCAGGCGGCGGCGCTCGATGCGTTCGACTCGGGCGATCTGGCGAAGGATGATGAGGCGCGCGCGCAGTTCGAAGAGGCCGTGTCGATGATCGAGGCGTTCCGGCGGGGGAAGTTGAAAGCGAGTGAAGTGTTCGACGCCGACCGCATTGCGCGACGCCACGCGATCCTTGATCTGGTCGGCGGGCACCATAGCATGGACTGGAGCGACTTGAAATTCTACTTCGACCCGGTGCTTCATCGCGTGGAGCCGGTCTCCTATGAAAGTTTCAGCGCGTTCCCCTTGCGCACCCTGGCGGGTAGCGATCGCTGGGTGGGGCGCCAGGAGCCCGCGCAGGACCTGCACGATCAATGGTTCAATGACGAGGAGTTATTCCGCGCGTACGTGCATCACCTCGAGCGCCTTTCGCGCACCAGCTGGCTTGACAGCGCTTTCACCGCATTGAAGCCGGCCTTGGACAGCGCATCGGCGGTCCTCTACCGCGAGTTCCCGTACAAGGAGTTGGATCATTCCATCTACTACAAGAACCAGAAGGTGATACGTCGCCTGCTCGATGTGCCCAAGGGGTTCCATGCGTACCTCGATGGCGCTGCGAACGATACGGTCCGGATCTCCATCGTGCCGATCGAAGGCTTGCCGATCGAAGTGCATGGGCTGGTCGCAGTGGATGGATCGATCGTTGCGCCGCTGAAGAAATGCATCGTTCCTTGCCGCAAGCCCGGCCACCCGGGCGATCCGGTGGAGATCCGATTCGTAGTGGGCAAAGCCCCCCTCCCCAAGACCAAGGACCTGCGCCTGAGCTACAGCGTGCTGGGTGCTTCGGTGAAGAAGGAGGCGGAAGTGTTCCCCTTTGAGTTTTCCGTTTCCTCAGCTCAGGACGCAATGCTCACGCGCATGCGACCGAACGCGCAGGACTTCAGCATGCTTGTGGTGGACGACAGTTCGAAGACCATTACGATCAAGCCCGGCACTTGGACCATCGATCGCACATTGGTGATCCCGGCCGGTTACCGCTGCGTGGCCACCTGGCCATTGAAATTGAACATTGTCAACGGTGCCGAGATCATCAGCTACTCGCCGATCGATTGGAACGGGAACGAGGAGTCGCCGATCGAAGTGACAAGCGCTGACAGCAGTTCGCACGGTGTCCATGTGCTCAACGCACGTGGGGGCTCGCACCTCGCGTTCGTCCGGTTCCACGCCCTTACGCGCTACAAATACGATCAGGAGCGCAGCGCGGATGTCTCCTTCCACCTGAGCGATGTGGTGATCGACCAATGCTCGTTCAGTGGCACAGGTGCAACGCTGCTCGACGCCTCGATCTGCGCCATCACACTGACCCACTGCGGTTTCAACGGTGGTTCCGACCAACTTGAAACGCACTTCGCCAAGTTGAACGTGAGCGATGTGACGTTCGCGCTTCCTGCCGACGATGCTGTGAGTGTTGAAGGTGGGTCGGCCAAATTGGAGCGCGTGAACATCACCGGTCGCGATGGATCAGGGGTGGGGGTGAAGGGGATCAAGAGCGCGCTGATCACCACTATGGATGTGAAGATGGGCAGAATGAGCATCGCCTTCGAAGGGCGCGATGGCTCGGCGCTGACCGTGACGAACGCCCAACTGGAGAACGTCGGACTTGTTGCTGATGCGAAGAAGAGTGAGATGCGTTACGGTCCTGTGAAGATCGAATTGACGAAGGTGTCGGTCGCGAAGGCTGAAGGACAATTCAAGTGTGGTGAGGGAAGTTCGATCACGCTGGATGGGAAGAAGGTGGCCGCTATCACGAAGGTGAAAGGCACATGATGAGTTCGTGTAACGATCAGAATGGCCGCGAGCTTCGAGCCACGAGCCACGAGCTTCTTGAAAAGGGAAGCTCGTGGCTCGTGGCTCATGGCTCGAAGCTTTTCAGCG
>JBDTNF010000185.1:0-6160 GCA_039933875.1 Flavobacteriales bacterium
CTCAATACCGCTTCTTCCGGTTGCGGTTCCGCTTCTTGCCACCGCCACCGCTGTTGTTGTTGCTATAGCGCTTGCGGGTATCCACTTCGTTGCGTGGGCCGCTCTGCTGGGTGCGCAGGAGGTCGGCCGTGGTGGCGAGCTGGGTCTCTTCCTTCAACTTCAACTTGCCCTTGCTCATCTCGGCAAGGTCCTTCAAGATCACCGTATCGGGCACCGTGTCGCGGTTCCAGGTCAGGAACAGCTTCTTCATGTGGTTGGCGATCACCGTGGTGTACGCCTCCTTCTTCTCACCTGCCTCCCACGTCGCGCACTGCGTGATCATGCGCTCCACCATCTTGCCGTAGTGCCCGTACTTCACACTGGTCTGGGGGTAGGGCACCCGCTCAGGCTTGCTCTCCAATTCCTCGGGTGTCGGCATGGGGAAGGGCGCGTCCACATCCAGCTTGAACTCGCTCATGATGTAGAGGTGGTCCCACAGCGTGCGTTCGAAATTGTCGCTGATGCGCAACTGCGGGTTCAGCCGGCCGATCACCTGGATGATCGCCTTCGCCGTGCGCGTACGCTGGTCACGATCCTCCACCTCCATGCAATGGTCCACCATGCGCTGCACGTGGCGGCCGTATTCGGGGATGATCAGGCGCGGGCGCTGTGTATTGTAATCGTAGGGTACTGGAATGGACGTGCTCATCATGAAGAGGTATGCGACCCGTGGGTCGATCGCGCTGGCGGGAGAGCCTGCGGCTGGAACGCCAAATGTAGGGGATGGCCCGATAGCCTCAGCGCCCGAGCACTTCGAAGCGTTCGACATGCTTCCGCGCGCCGATACTGGCCCGCAGGAGGTACACGCCACCGGGCGGAGGGAGTTCGTTCCGCCACAGTACCCGTTTGTGGTCACCCGCCTGCTGCTGCTCGTCCACCAGGTTGCGGACCAACCGGCCCTGCAGGTCGATCACATCGATGCGGACCGGGGTGGAAGCGTCCTCCACGTCGTACGCGATGTAAAGCCGATCGCTCATCGGGTTCGGTGCGATCACGAAGAAGCCCTCCTTCTTGATGTACTCGCTGATCGGGTGGGCGATGTAGACCACGTACTCGAAGTCGTCCAACATCCAGCCATCACCGGGTAGCGCCAACGAATCGCTGTAGAAGGTGAAGCGCATACGGACCGTATCGGGCAATGGGATCCCGCTCTGGACCCAGCAGAACGAGGACCAGATCCACTCACTTCCGAGCGAGCCAGTGAAGCCGGTCTGGCCATTGCTGAGCTGAACGGGTGTAACGGGGTCGCCGGTCTCATCATAGAACTGCACGACCGGTGGGTTCACCCAGTCCTCGAACACGTTCATCCAGGTGGCAGCGGTGTCGTAGCTGATTTCGATGTAGGCCCCGGCGTGGGCACTGTCCATGTCCAGCTTCTGCTGGAAGTCAAGGAAGAACTCCGGCCACGGGCTCCATTGATCCGTTGGCAGCAGGACCGTGAATTGTGAAACGTTCCCTGCGGGGTAGGGCTGTACCGTGTCGGTCACGATCACCTTCACCGGACTGTGCGCGGATTGGAAGACTGTCTTCTGCGGCGGTCCGATCTGCCAGAGGTTGCTGGCTGCGGTGTCGATCACGATGGGCAACTCCGGCCAGCCGTTGTTGCCATCGAAGTTGTTCACGAGGTACTGGGCGTTCGCGCTGATCGACAGGATGAAAGAGGAAAGGAGTAGGGGTCTCATCATGCGGTGGTTTTGGTTGGTGTCCGTGACAAGGACACCACGACATCGGACAATGCTGCCCGGATCGCGTTCGACTTATCCACCGAACCGATGCGCCCCGCAGTATCACCAGAGCCACGGGCGATCACTGAACACCTTTTGTCAACCTCCGTTGGCGTAGGTCTCCACCCACGCTGGATCTTGCATGTCGCGGAGCAGACGGAAGGCATCCTTCCCGAAATACGGCCCATGCCAGTGCTCGTATTCCGGCGACCGATAGAGTTGAAGGATGATCTGCTGGCGGATCGATGGCCTGAATTCCTCGGCCGCCCAACCCTCACCTGGTTGGGCGCCCATGCCGCTCTGATAACGGAGTTTCCAAAGTTCAAGGATCGGTGAGCATTCCAGATTGGCCTGGTGGCCTTCCTTGTCCGCCCATACACCACAGTCGGTGATCCCGTAGTCATCGAAGAGGTCAACGCCCTCCAGGTTGGCCTTGCTCTCCATCAAGCCGGATGCCTGCAGGATGAAGGGCTCCACACGCATCGGAACGCTGGTAACGACGACCCCATCGAGCACGGCATAGATGAACAAGGCGTTCAAACCGCCTTGTGCCGTCGGGTTCAGGCTGAAGCCGAACTCATACCTGGCTTGGGCCAAGGAACTCCCAACGCTCCACCAAAGGAAAGTGGCTGCAAGGATGATGGTTCGAGCGCCGCGCATGGATCGGCCCAGTTGAACGCACGGTCCACGGAAGGGGTTATCGCACTCCGGGATGAAGGCCCCGAGGGTCCATCCCCCCGAGGATATCAACCCTCCACCACCGTCAACTTCGCGAAGCGCAGCAGCAATTGCTTCTGCCCCGCGCTCGGGAAGAACACCGTGGCCTTCAGGTCCGGCGCGCTGCCTTCGATCTTCAGCACTTTGCCTTTGCCGAAACGCTCGTGCTCCACGGTCATGCCTTCGGCTAGATCGGGGGCTGTGCCGCCCAGGGTGCTGGTGGCTTCCAGTGGCGAACCACTGGCGGCGATGCGCTTGAGGTTCTTACGCTGGGCGGGCGAAGGAATGCTGCTGCCCGACCCCTCGGTGAACGGCGCGGGCTTCGCTGGTGTTCTGCTGATGCCGGGTGCCGAACGTTCACGACCATAGACCGGTCGCGAAGAACCCCGCTCTTCAGCAGGCTTGTCGAACGAACGACCGGGACGTGCCCATGGCGGTGAGCTTGCGCGTTCCATGCCACCGAACTGGAGGCGCTCGTTCTGCACGGGCATCTCCAGGTACTTCGGATCGATCTCGTCGATGAAGCGGCTCGGCTCGCTGGAGGTGAGGTTGCCCCACTTGTAGCGGCTCATCGCATAACTCAGCGTGGCGCGTTTCTCGGCACGTGTCAGTGCGACATAGAACAGGCGGCGTTCTTCTTCGAGGTCCGCGCGCGTCTGCACGGCCATCAGGTTCGGGAAAAGATCTTCCTCCAGACCGACGATGTGTACATAAGGGAACTCAAGGCCCTTCGCACTGTGGATCGTCATCAGGCTCACGCGATCGTTGTCGTTCGGGTCGGTGTTGTCCGCGTCGGTGAGCAGCGCCACGTCGATCAGGAAATCGCTGAGCGTTCGCGGTGCATCGGAACCCTCCTGCACATCGCTGAACTCCTTCATCCCGTTCAGCAATTCCTGGATGTTCTCATAACGGCTCACGCCTTCGGGTGTCTTGTCCGTGAAGAGGTCCTTCAGGATGCCGCTGCTCCGTGCGACGTGCTCACCCAGGGCGTAGGCGCTGTGCGTGGTGAGCATCGTCTGGAAACTCCGGATCATCGTCACGAAGTCCGCGAGGCTTTTGCGCGTCCCGCCGTGCACGGCCACTTCCTCGGCGTGTTCGGTGAGCAGATCCCAGATGCTGGTCTTCAATTCGCCGGCCTGCACCAGGAGCTTCTCGATACTCGTCTGCCCGATGCCGCGCACCGGATAGTTGATCACCCGCTTCAGGGCTTCCTCGTCGCGTGGATTGCACACCAGGCGGAAGTAGCTGATCAGGTCCTTGATCTCCTTGCGCTGGTAGAAACTGGTGCCACCATAGATGCGGTAGGGGATGTTCAACTTGCGCAGCGCCTCCTCCATGCTGCGGCTCTGCGCGTTGGTGCGGTAGAGGATCGCGAACCCTTTGTTCGGCACCTGGTTCTGCATCTTCGTTTCGAAGATGGTGTGGGCCACGTAGCTGCCTTCCTCGTTGTCGCTCAGCGTACGGTGCACGCGGATCTTCTCGCCCTCCACATTGTCGGTCCAGATAGTCTTCTGGATCTGGTCCTTGTTCTTCTCGATCACACTGTTCGCGGCGCCCACGATGGTCTTCGTGCTGCGATAGTTCTGCTCCAGCTTGAAGATCTTGTGGTCCGGATAGTCGCTGCGGAAATTGAGGATGTTCTGGATGTTCGCGCCGCGGAAGGAGTAGATGCTTTGGCTGTCGTCGCCCACCACGGTGATGTTCTCGTGCCGCGCGGCGAGTGTCTTCACGATGTTGTACTGCACCAGGTTCGTGTCCTGGTACTCATCCACCAGCACGTACTGGAAGCGTTGCTGGTACTTCAGCATCGCATCGGGATGATCGCGGAAGAGCAACGCCGTGTTGAAGAGCAGGTCATCGAAATCCATCGCGCCGGCGCGGAAGCACTTCGCGGCGTACAGCTTGTAGATCTCGCCGATCTTGGGCCGCATGTTCGCCGCGTCGCTGGTCATCAGTTCCGTGTTCTCCAGGTATTCCAGCGGACCGATCAGGTTGTTCTTCGCGATGCTGATGCGCGCATGCACCTGGTTCGGCTTGTAGAGTTTGTCGTCCAGCTGCCATTCCTTCACGATGCCCTTGATCACGCTGCGGCTGTCGTCGGTGTCGTAGATGGTGAAATTGTTCGGGTAGCCGAGCTTGTCCGCTTCGGCGCGCAACACCCGCGCGAACACACTGTGGAAGGTGCCCATCCACAGGTTGCGTGCTTCGGAGGAACCCTGTTCGCCGAGGATCTTTGCGATCCGCTCCTTCATCTCCTTCGCCGCCTTGTTCGTGAACGTGAGCGCGAGGATGCGGAAGGGGTCGACACCCTTGGTCATCAGGTGCGCGATGCGCACGGTGAGCACGCGGGTCTTGCCGCTACCGGCACCCGCGATCACCATCGTGGGGCCTTCGGTGGCTTCCACAGCGGCGCGTTGGGCGGGGTTCAGCCCTTTCAAATGGTCCATAGGAGCGGCCAAAGTTAGCCGAGCGCGAGAGGCAGCGAAGAAGTGTTGATAAGCGCAGGGACCGGCATGTACCGGAGGACACCAAGTTCTTCGGATACATTGTGCGATCGGTGATGGCAAACCCACCATTGTGCGCTGAACTAACTTCACAGGCCACCCCGAACCATTGTGAACAAGCCTATAGTTCTTGCCCTGCTGATCTGCTTTCTGGTCTCCCAGCAGGTGATCGGTCAGCAGGGGTTGAACAACCTTTGGCTTGGTGGCTTCGAGGACGAATCGCCACCGCCATGGGGAGGAGTGGACTTGAACTTCATTTCCGGGAACCTAGTAGTTTCTACCGTGGCTCGAACGATGGATTACAAGCGAACGAACGCGAACATCACCGATGCAAATGGAAATCTTCTGTTCAGCACCAATGGGGCCTACCTCGCCAATGCCACTGGCGATACGCTGCTGAATGGTACTGGCCTCAATCCAAGTGATTACACTTCCGACCACCCGGAGGGTCTGTTAATCTCACAAGCTTGTCTGATTCTTCCAAAACCGGAGGCACTTGGCATTTACTATCTGTTCCATGGAACCATTGATGATCAGGTAATGGTTGTAGCCAATTCTCTCTACCTGACCACCATCGACATGGGCCTGGATGGTGGCTTAGGTGGGGTGGTGCTAAAGAACCAAGTGCTGATCAATGATGCATTGAACGAAGGAAGGATCACGGCGGTGCGACATGCGAACGGACGGGATTGGTGGGTCTTCTGCCACAAGGCAAATACGAATGAGTTCTATCGATTGCTTTTCGCACCCGATGGCGTCAGCATAGATGGAACACAATCCATTGGCATTATTCGCCCCCCGGATCATGGCCAGGTCTGCTTTTCACCCGACGGTAGCAAGTTCGCGTACTACTGGGGGCTACAGACCGACCTGGAGATCTTCGATTTCGATCGTTGCACAGGCCTGTTCTCAAACCCGGTGCATGTTTTGATCAACGACGCCGATGGCATGGGAGGAGTGGCGTTCTCACCGAACAGCCGCTACCTGTATGTCTCGTCGGTCGAGGACGTGTACCAGTACGATACGCAAGCTGCGGATATCGCTGCATCCATGGTACATGTCGCGGAGTGGGATGGCTTCTACTCACCGAGTCCGCCATTCGCCACCGGATTCGATCTAGCGCAACTTGCGCCCGATGGCAAGATCTACATCTCCACGGGCAATGGTACTCAGCAC
>JBDTNF010000186.1:0-41042 GCA_039933875.1 Flavobacteriales bacterium
GAGGCCGATGTGATGTGGGAGCGACGCGTATGGCGGGTCATCGATCTCAAGGAGAAAATGAACCTGCCATTTCTCCTACCGAGTGCCGAGGTCAATGGATGCCTCGGCTTGTTCGGTGTCATTCGGCATGGGTTGTTGGACGAGGGCGCGATCACGGCCTACGACCCTGGTCCACTGGCGGACGATGATGCCTTCAAGGTACCTTTTGGTCGTGAAGGCATCCGTACTCTTTTCGCGGCGCTCGATACGCTCCCGGAGCAGTCGGTTACACGGATCATGATCAAGGAGGACTGGATCTTCGAAAAGCAACGCTCGGTCATGGAAGTGCGCATCATCGGGATCGCCCCGATGGTGGAGGTACGGGGTGAGGACGGGGAGCTCCGTGGGCACCACCCGTTGTTCTGGTTGTATTACCCCGAGTGCAGGACACTCTTCGCGCGATGGTTGGCGCTCAAACAGGAGGATGACACGCGCTTGAGCTTCGAGGACCTCTTTGCGAAGCGCAGGTTCACCAGCATGATCGTGAAAGTGAGCAACATGTATGACCGCATGGTCGATGATCACAGCGCCGGGTTGGATGCCCTCTTGGAGAGCGAGTCCATCCGTCAGCAGCTGTTCCAGATCGGCTTCGACCTCTGGAACTACTGAGCCGGGGTCACCTTTTCCGGCGCCGGTCATCAAGGGGTAAACCCAGCCCCATGGACCTTCGGACCTTTTCCCTGCTCGCTGCCTTCTGCATTGGCCCCCTGCTCCATGCGCAGACCGTGCTTGATGGCGCTTACATCCACGAGCACACCCAAACGCGTCGTGCGGTCCCTTACCCACACTTGCGCGAGGCTGATGTGATGTTCGCACAGCGCGTCTGGCGTACCATCGACCTGCGGGAGAAGATCAATCACCCGCTGTATTTCCCGATCGAGCCGGCCGAGGGACGTAAGAGCCTCTTCGACGTGATCCGCGACGGGCTATTGAAGGATGGGTCGCTCACGGCGTACGACGCCGGTCCGTTGCTCCAGGACGACAGCTTCACCAGGGAGCTTACCCCGGAGGAGGTCGATTCCATCCTGGATCCTGTGGAAACGGTCTGGACCCCGCGGCTGGATGATCCGGATATCTCCGATCCCATCGAGGTGCCAGCGCCAGTGAGCACGGCCATGGTCACGCGTTACCAACTGAAGGAGGACTGGATCTTCGATAAGCAGCGGGGGGTGATGGACGTACGGATCATCGGGCTCGCGCCCATGCGGGAAGTGCGCGGTGAGGACGGCGAACTGCGCGGTCACGCCCCCCTGTTCTGGCTGTACTTCCCCGAACTACGCTATGTGCTTGCTAATGCGGAGAGCTTCAACCGTGCGAACGATGCCGAACGCCGCTCCCTCGACCACATCTTCCAGGACCGGTTGTTCAGCAGCTACGTGACCAAGGTGAGCAACGTGTACGACAGCGGGATCGGTGATCATACGCAGGGACTGCAGTCCCTGCTCGAAGCCGAACGTATCAAGGAAGCACTGTTCCGGACGGAGCACGACCTCTGGAACTACTGACCTGCGAGGTACTTCGACCTTTCGAGGCCCCGTCCGGCGGGGCTTCGCTACTTTTGCGGCCCCGTTGACGGAAATACCCGCGACGGAACCGCACTCCATGATCACGGTCCAGGGCCTTGTGCTGCATTTCGGTCAACGGCCGATGTTCGATGAAGTCTCGTTCTTCATCGGGAGCGATGACCGTATCGGCCTCGTCGGGCGCAACGGTGCGGGCAAAAGCACGCTCCTGAAGATCCTCGCGGGCCAGCAGCATTTCGACAAGGGCGTCATCGGCAAGCCGAAGGAGCTCACCATGGGCTACCTGCCCCAGGAGATGGCCCACGACCTTACGCTGACCCCCTGGCAGATCGCCGAGAAGGCCTTTGCCGAGGCACAGGCCTTGAACGCCTCCATCACGCGCATCGAGAAGGAACTGGAGACTGCCACCACGGACGAAGAGGCGATCGAACTGGCCACCATCCTTGCGCATGCCCACGAGCGCCTGAATGCCATTGGTGCCTCCGATCACGATATGCAAGTGGAGCGGATGCTGAAGGGCATCGGCTTCGTTGGCGAGGACATGCACCGGCCCCTTTCCGAGTTGAGCGGTGGCTGGCGCATGCGGGCCGAGCTGGCCAGGATCCTGCTGATGCAGCCCGATCTGCTCCTGCTGGATGAGCCCACCAACCACCTTGACCTGCCGGCGATCCAGTGGCTGGAGGACCTGCTGCGCACTTATCCTGCGGCGCTGGTGCTCATCTCGCACGACAAAACCTTCCTCGATCGCCTCACGAAGCGGACGTTGGAAGTGACCGGTGGTGATATCATCGATCGCAAGGTGCCCTGGAGCCAGTACGTCGAACTGCGTAAGATCGAGCGCGAGCAGCAGTCGGCTGCCGCCAAGGACCAGCAGCGCTACATCGAGCAGACCACGGTCCTCATCAACAAGTTCCGCGCGAAGGCCAGCAAGGCCGCGTTCGCGCAAAGCTTGATCACGAAACTGGAGAAGCTCGATCGCATCGAGGTGGACGATGAGGATCTGCGCAAGATGCTCGTCAAATTCCCCCCCGCACCGAACAGTGGCAAGATCGTCGCCGAGGTGAAGGGCGTCAGCAAGGCATATGGTGCCAAGCACATCTTCAGCAACGCGGAGCTCACCATCGCGAAGGGTGAACACCTTGCACTGGTGGGTGCGAACGGCACGGGAAAGAGTACGCTGGTGCGCATGATCATGGGCGAGGAGCCCTACGAAGGTGAGATCCGCCTTGGTCACAATGTGATCATCGGTTACTATGCGCAGGACATGCCCGAGCGCATGAACCCCTTGAGCACCGTGATGGAAACCGCCGAGTACGCGGCGAGCGAGGACAATCGTCCGCGCATACGCGCCATGCTCGGTGCCTTCATGTTCAGTGGGGAGGACGTGGACAAGAAGGTGAAGGTGCTGAGCGGTGGTGAGCGTGCACGCCTCGCGCTTTGCTGCATGTTGTTGAAGCCACTCAATTTCCTCATCCTCGATGAGCCTACGCACCACCTGGACATCCAGAGCAAGGATGTATTGAAGGAGGCGCTCAAGAACTACGACGGCACGTTCCTGCTCGTAAGCCACGATCGTGACTTCCTCACGGGGCTCACCAACCGCTTGCTCGAACTCGACCATCTGCGCATCCGCGATCAGCATATGGATATTCTGGAGCTGATCGAAAAGCGCAAAGCCTTGCAAGGCGCCGACATCGGCAAGTCCTCCACCGCGACAGCGAAGTCGAACGGCAAGGCCCAGAAGACATCCGACCAGCGCGAGCGCAAGGACCGGGACAAGGAGCGGCGCCGCGTTCAGAACCAGGTGGAGCGCCTCGAGAAGCAACTCGCCGAACTGGAGAAGGACGAGAAGGAACTCCAGGCCACGGTCATGAAGGGTGGTATCGCTGCGGGTGAATTGCAGAAGGGCTACGAGCGTCTCGGTGAGTTGGCACAACGCATCGCTGCTGTGATGGCTGAGTGGGAGACCTCGTCGGCGCAGCTGCAGGAGATGGGGGAGTAGGCCCCGGGCTGACCCACCTCATCCGTTTTCGTTACCTGCCCGTCTTGTTGGCATTGGTTGTTGTGATCGCGCACACCGCGCGGTCGTCAACACACAGCGCCATGTCATCCATGAAAATGCCGCCCCGGCAGAAGATGATCAACATGATGTACCTCGTGCTCACCGCGATCCTCGCGCTGAACGTGAGCAAGGAGGTACTCGATGCGTTCGCGATCATGGATGCGGACCTGGTCCGCAGCGGGCACGCATCGGAACGTGGCTCACAATTGGAGTATGCTGTTTTCGCTGATGCCGCGAAGCGGTTCCCGGAGAAGTTCAAAGCGAAGCACGATCAGGCGATGCGCATCCGGACTGAAGCGGATTCGCTCGTGGAGCGGATCGAACGGACCAAGGCACAAGCGATCGCCGAAGCCGACGGATTGGAAATGGTCCGCCTGCGTGGTACCGATGCGGATGGAACGGATACACTTCGCGCCCTGCTCGCCTTGGATGCGAAGGACGACCGGGAAACACTTACCCGCATGATGGTGGGCAGTGAACCCGCCAGCCCGAAACGCGATGCTGGTGGCGCGTATGACCTCAAGCAGCGGATCTCCGCGTTCCGCGACAGCCTGAAAGCGCTCGTGGGGGGCAAGCAACCTGAATTGACCACCGCATTGGACCTGCTGTTCGACTTCGGGGATCGGCGCGATGCTTCAGGTACCTTGAACAACTGGGAGTCCACGAACTTCTACGATGTGCCCCTGGCGGCTGGGGTGGCCACACTGAGCAAATTGCAGGCGGACATCCGCGGTGCGGAGAACGATATGGTGAAGTGGTTGTACCGTTCAGTGGAAGCCAGGGACTACAAGTTCGGCACGCTCACCACGGCTGTTGTCCCGCAAAGCAGTTTGATCATGGCAGGTGATTCGTTCCGCGCCGATGTGTTCCTGGCGGCCTACGATCCGAAGAACCCGCCCACGGTCTCGGTGAATGGCGGTAGCACGCTCCCGATAGGCCTCGATGGCAAGGCAAAGCTGCGGTTGCGCGGGGAGCAAGTAGGCGAACACCAGGTACAGGGCATCATCCGCTTCGAGGGCCCCGCCGGCACTGAGGAGATCCCTTACACCACATCGTACCAGGTGATGGCTCCCTTGCTGGTGGCCTCGCCCACCAAGATGAACGTGCTCTATCGTGGTGTGGAGAACCCGATCGAGCTCTCTGTGCCGGGCGTGCCCGCCGAGCGTGTGCAAGCGAGCCTGTCCACTGGGCGCATCGTGCGTAGCGGGAATAGCTGGGTGGCTTCAGGCCTTTCCGGATCGACGGCCGAGATCTACGCTCAAGCACAAATGCCCGATGGTTCCAGCAAGCGCATCGGCCCTGTGAAATTCCGGGTGAAGGACCTGCCTACCCCGATGGCCTTTGTGGGAGACAAGAACGCCCTGGACACACGGATCAAGCGTGCTGTGTTGATGGCGGCGCAAGGTCTGTCGGCCAGGCTTCCCGATTCGGAATTCCTCGCACGGTTCCAGGTCCTGCGGTTCACGCTACAGGTTGAACGGGGCAGTCAACCTATCGACCGCCCGGTGACCGGTGGGCTCTTTGACCCGGCTGTCAAAGTCATCTTCTCCAAACTGCACAACGGGGACAGGGTCATTTTCCAGGACATCAAGGCCCGCTTGGAGAACGCCCCTGTGGGCACGCGCACCTACGACCTCAGCCCCATCTCGTGGAAAGTGGTCGATTGAGGGTGAGTTGGGGGAATGTGGTCTATATTTGCGCCCCATTGCGGGGTGGAGCAGATGGTAGCTCGTCGGGCTCATAACCCGAAGGCCGCAGGTTCGAGTCCTGCCCCCGCTACAAGAGAAAGCCCGGTCGAAAGGCCGGGCTTTCAAGTTGTACAGACGATGCCTCACTGGGTATATGCGTTGTACTCAGCGAAACACGATAAGCTATACGTGGGCGAGACAAGTGACTTAAAAGACAGGTTCAGGTCCCACAATGAATTGGCAACGAAAGGCTGGACAGTGAGCTATCGTCCATGGGTATTGCTTTACAAGGAAGTCTGTATTGATCGAACACACGCGCGGAAGAGAGAAAAGCAACTAAAGACAGGCTCAGGCCGGGAATTCCTTCGATCGTTGCTGGGACATTAGCTGATCGGGCTCATATCCGCCGTACGGCGGACGCAGGTTCGAGTCCTGCCCCCGCTACAAGAGAAAGCCCGGTCCACAAGGCCGGGCTTTCGATTTCAAGAGACCTCTTGGCGAACTTCGCGAGCGGAACAGGAACATGACGCACAAAGCGGGATATGTGAACATCATCGGCGAGCCGAACGTGGGCAAGAGCACCCTGCTCAATGCCCTGCTCGGTGAGCAGCTGGTCATCGTCAATCCCAAGGCGCAGACCACCCGGCACCGCATCCTGGGCCTTCTGAACGGGGATGACTATCAGCTCGTGCTCAGCGATACGCCGGGTATCCTGGATCCGCAGTACCGAATGCACGAGACCATGATGCAAGCGGTGGACGAGGCCATCATCGATGCCGATATCCTGCTGGTCCTCGTGGAATTGGGGCAGAAACCCGAGCGCTCGGAGCGGGTAACCGCACGTGTCGCGCGCTACGAAGGTCCAGTGGTCATCCTGGTGAACAAGGTGGATATCGGCACGGAGGAGGCGATCCTGGCTTCGTTGGAACTATGGCAACAGGCCTTCCCTGCCGCCAAGGTGGTCCCGGTCTCTGCCCTGCATGGCCTCAATGTGGAGGAGTTGCGGGCCTACTTGATCGAGCGGCTCCCCGAGCACCCGGCATACTTCCCGAAGGATGAGTTGAGTGATCGCAATATGCGGTTCTTCATCAGCGAATTGATCCGGGAGAAGGTGCTGGCGAACTACAAGCAGGAGATCCCCTACAGTACGCAGGTGGTGGTGAACAGCTACGAGGAGGCACCGGACATCGTGCGGATACAGGCGGATGTGATCGTGATGCGCGAGAGCCAGAAGGGGATCGTGATCGGCGAAGGCGGCAACGCATTGCGCAGGATGGGCACCCAGGCCCGCATCGCCATCTCCAAGTACATCGACCGCAAGGTGTTCCTGGACCTGCGGGTGAAAGTGGACGAGAACTGGCGCGAGGACAATAGCAAGCTGCGCAAATACGGATATTGAAGGATGGGCAACATCGTCGCCATTGTCGGAAGACCCAACGTGGGCAAGAGCACGCTCTTCAATCGCCTCATCGAGAGCAAGGAGGCCATCACGGACAACGTGGCCGGCACCACGCGCGATCGTCATTACGGCAAGGCCGAATGGAACGGCGTCGCCTTCAGTGTGATCGATACCGGCGGCTACGTGAGCGGGAGCGACGATGTGTTCGAGGCAGAGATCCGAAAACAGGTCACCCTCGCCATCGAGGAGTCCGATGCGATCCTTTTCCTCGTGGATGTTCAGCATGGGCTCACCGCCCTGGACCAGGTCATAGCGACCATGCTGCGCCGGGCGAAGAAGACGGTCTATCTCATCGCGAACAAAGTGGATGAGCACGCCAGGCAATACGCTGCTGCGGAGTTCTACAGCCTGGGGCTGGGCGAAGTGTACTGCGTCTCGGCCCAGAGCGGTTCTGGTACGGGTGAAGTGTTGGACGCGCTGATCACGGGCTTCACCAAACCCTCCGAGGAGGAGCTTCCGGATATCCCCAAGTTCGCGATCGTGGGCAAACCCAACGTGGGGAAGTCCTCTTTCGTGAACGCTTTGCTGGGGCGCGAACAGAACATCGTCACGCCCATTGCGGGCACCACGCGTGATCCGATCAATACGCGCTGGAACGTCTTCGGCTACGACGTCATGCTCCTCGACACCGCCGGTATCCGCAAGCGGCAAAAGGTCGATGAGGACATCGAGTTCTACAGCGTTATCCGGGCCATCCGGGCCATCGAGGACAGTGATGTCTGCATGCTGATGATCGATGCCCAGGAAGGGGTCCAGCAGCAGGACCTGCACATCCTCTCCATCATCCAGAAGAACGGCAAGGGCCTGGTGGTGCTGGTGAACAAGTGGGATCTCGTCGAGAAGGAGACGAACACCATGAAGGCGTTCGAGGCGGACATCAAACAGCGCATGGAACCCTTCACCGATGTGCCGGTCCTCTTCATATCGGTGCTGGAGAAGCAGCGGATCCTGAAGGCGATGGAGTTGGCCATGCAGGTCTACGGTGACCGGAACCGTCGCATCCCAACGCGCAAACTCAATGATGTGCTGTTGCCGATCATCGAGCGCCAGCCACCGCCGATGTACAAGTCGAAGCAGGTCCACATCAAATTCATCACCCAGGTGCCGACCGCCGTGCCCACGTTCGCCTTCTTCTGCAACCTTCCGCAGTACATCAAGCCGAGCTACGAGCGATTCCTGGAGAACCGGTTGCGCGAGCACTACCGCTTCACCGGGGTGCCCATCCGCCTGTTCTTCCGGAAGAAGTAGGCGGTGCGGTTCCGGTCTTTCGCCAGCGAAGGCTGGTCGCGGCCTGGCCTTGTTCTGACGAACCCGCCTCCGAGATAACGGCCGGTTGGCTAGTTTCGAGGGACCATCACCACCGCAGATGAAAAGTCGCTCCATCCTTACGGTCGTTTGCATCCTGATGTCGACATGGATTTCTGCGCAGATCACCGTGGACCCCATGGCACCGGTAACGCTCTGTGGGGGCCAAACGCTGGCGGTAGCCTTTACCGCGATCGGGACGTTCAACGCGGGCAACGTGTTCAGTGTGGAACTGTCCGACGCCGCCGGCTCGTTCGCGGCGCCGACCATCATCGGTTCGGTCTTAGCCACGGGTTCGGGGTCGACCAGTTGTGGGTTTCCGGCAGGCATAGTTGGCGGAGCAGGTCAAGCGATCCGGGTGAACGCATCGGATCCGGTGCAGACCGGGATCGCGTATATACTCCCGATGACCACGGTGATACCACCGAACGCAGGCTCGAACGCCGTTATCACGTTGTGTTCGAGCGATCCTCCAACGAGCCTGTTCGCTGCGTTGGGAGGCACGCCACAATCCGGAGGTACTTGGACCAACCCTCCGGGTAACCCAAGCCCGAACACCTTCATTCCGGGTACGTCCATACCCGGTTGTTACACATACACGGTCGCAAGTGGTCCGCCCTGCGCGAATGACACCGCGGTGGTGTGTGTGTCCGTCAACCAGGCGATCGACCTCGGAACCGATGGCAACCTGACCGTCTGCTCCAACGCGTCTCCGATAGATCTGGGCGCGGGTTTGCCGGCCGGGGGCACATGGGTTTTCCTTGGAGGCCCGCACTCGAGTGTTTTCACGCCTGGGGTCGATCCTCCTGGTTGTTACACCTACACGGTACCCGGTATTGCGCCTTGTTCTGATGCGACGGTGGATAGGTGCATTACCGTCGAGGTTATGCCGGATGCCGGGTTGGACGCTGCGGTTATTTGGTGCATCAGTGCAGGTGTGGTCGACCTCTTCACCCAGCTCGGCGGCACACCGGATCCCGGTGGCACTTGGACCGACATCGATGCGACCGGCGAACTGGTCGGGAGCATCTTCAATGCCCCTGCTGTAGCTCCTGGCAACTATGATTTCACCTACGTGGTGAATGGGAATGCTCCCTGCGTTCCTGCCAGTGCAACGCTCACCGTCACGGTCGCGGCCTGCATTCAGGCACCGCCACCGCAAGGGAACTTCGCGACAGAGTGATCGCCGATCAGATCCGGCTCAGCGCTTGATCGAGATCCGCTATGAGCGACGCGGGGTCCTCCAGCCCCACGTAAAGTCGCACCAGGTTCCAAGGCATGTCGGTGTTGTAACCGCTCGGCCCGCGCAGGGCGCACATGGGGAACTGCAGGCTCTCATAGCCGCCCCAACTCACCGCGATCAGGAACGCCTTCAACGCATCGCAGAAGCGCTCAACCGCGGCTTCGTCCGGCGCATCGAGTTCAATGCTCATCAAGCCGGCCACACGCTTCATCTGCTTCCTGGCCAGCATATGCTGCGGATGGCTTGCCAGACCCGGCCAGTGCACCTGCTTCACCTTCGCATGACCTTCGAGAAAGTGCGCGACGATGTTCGCGCTGTCCGCACTACGGTGCATGCGCAGTTCCAGTGTGCGAAGCCCGCGAATCAGGAGCCATGCGTCGTGCGGTGATGGCGCCGCCCCCAACGTCATGAACTCCTTGCTCATCACCTGGCGCATGTGCGCGCGCGTTCCGGCCAGCACACCGGCCACCACATCGCTATGACCGTTCAAGTATTTGGTCGCGCTGTGCGCTACGAGGTCGATGCCGAGGTCGATCGGGTTCTGGAACAGCGGGCTGTTGAAGCTGTTGTCGCAGAGGGTGATGATGCCCAGTTCCTTCGCGATGGCGGCGACCGCAGCGAGATCCTGCATCTCGAACGTCAGTGAGTTCGGGCTTTCCACGATGAACAACTTCGTGTTCGGTAGGCTGGCCCGCTTGAAGTTCTCGGCATCGGCACCATCAACGAACGTGTGCTCAACACCGAAGCGGGAGAGGAGTTCGACGAGCAGCTTCTTCGTCCAACTGTAAGGCTTGCGCACACATACGATGTGGTCACCCGTGCCCACGAAGCTGATCACACCGGCAGCGATCGCCGCACTGCCACTGCTGAACACGAGCGCGTCCTCCGCATGCTCCAGCGCCGCGATCTTCTTGCGCAGGATACCCACTGTGGGGTTGAAGCCACGCGTGTACATCGGCTTCTCGAACTCCAGCTGCACGGTGGCACGCATGGCTGCCACAGTGGGGTAGGTGAAGTTGCCGCTCTGCACGATGGGCGGTACAACCGCGTTGTAGCCCTGCTCGCGGTCCTCCCCGAGGTGGTTGAGAATGTGGGACAGATCCATGGTCCGAAGTTGGGCACAAAGAACGGAGCGTTGGTCCGAACTGACGCGGTGCCTACGGTTCCCTCCGGAAGAACACAAACCCGTTCCGGCGATAGAGTTCGGTAAGGCCCGGGATCTTGGCGACCTCCGCGGTTCCGGTCACCTTGCACACCACGTACACCGGGCGGTCGATGTCGCCATGCAGCAGCCATTCCTCATCATGGGCGCGCTCATCGGTCACTGGCGGCGTGCGTGCATAGAAGAGATGTGCGTAGCTCTTGTAGTCCTTGGTGATCACATAGCACTTCTCCCCTTGCCGCTCCTCGAAGAACGTGATGGCCGCACCTTGCGAGTAGGCCTCGATGCGGTTGATGAAGAAGTACAAAGCCAGTGTGACGAACAGGGCCGTACCAGCGAAGACGGTCACGAGGCTGATGCGAAAGCGGGCGCGCTCATAGAGGAAGTGACCGATCCCGAACACCGCCAGCAGGAGGATGCCAGCGCTCGCTTCCCAGCCGCTCCAGTGCACGTTCGCTTCCAGGTTCGCGAGCGCGAAGGGGTCCTTGGCGAAGAGCGGCTTGATCATGTCGATGTGCGTGCCGACGATCGGTAAAGCGATCGCTGCGATCACGAAGACCATCCCGACAGGACCGATCAGGTAGCGCACACGACCGAAGCCGGTGTTCTCCTTCCACACACGCGTCAGGCGCAAGGCCGCGAGGTAGGTGAGCGGGAAATAGCAGAGGCTGCTGTAGTGGACGATCTTGGTCTTCACCACGCTGAAGAGCACGAGCACCACCCAGAAGAGGATCACCATCCAGCGGCGGTGCTCACCTCGCTGTACGGGATGCAACGGCTCGGTCGTTCGCATCGGCTTCCACAGTTCCTGCGCGGCGAAAAGTGAAGCGGGGAAACAGCCGATGAGCAGCACCACGAAGTGGTAGCCGAAGAAGCCACCGTGGCCGGCATCCTCCGTGGTGAGCATCGCCACCTGCCGCCAGAAGAAGGCCACCATGAACCCGGGCCCATTGCGGATCAGGTCCACTACGAACCACGTGCTTACCGTTATCAGCAGTGCAGCGGCGATCATCAGGAGTGAACGGACGCGTATCAGCGAACGGAAACCGCTCCGCATCCACATCACTGCGGCGACCAGCCCGGGAACAAGGATCCCCACCGGGCCTTTGGTCAGTACAGCAAGACCGAAGAAGAGGCCGGAGAGCAAGGCATGACGGGTGCCATGTCCGGTCGCGGGTGGGTGATCCTCCTGCGCAGCGCGGATCAATGAATTCAGCCCGAGGAAGATGAACAGGTTGAACCAGGGATCGATGATCCCACTTCGGAAATAGAGGTTCGGAAGGATGGATCCCACATAGGCGAGCGCCCAAAGCGCTCCGAATGTCCGCCCGCGCAAGCGTTCACCGATGCGGAAGAGGACAAGCAGCGTAACGATGCCGCAGATCGCATTGGGCAGGCGTGCAGCGAATTCCCCCACGCCGAACACCGACATGCTCGCAGCCTGCATCCAGATGAAGAGCGGTGGCTTCTCGTAGAACGGGACGTAGTCGATCCTCGGTTGGAGCCAGTCGTTGGTCGCGAGCATCTCCCGGGCGATCTCCGCGAAGTTGATCTCGTCCCAGTCGAACAGATGCACGGCGCCAAGGCCGGGGACGAACAGTAGCAGCGCGACGATCGCGATGGTCAACTGGATGCGAAGCGAGGAGTGCGCGCGCATGGCCCTTTACTTCCTGGCGCCGAGCAAGGCCCACTGCACCAGACCTGTGCGGGCGAGGAAGTACCGCCAGCTCGTGCCCACCACGCCGAGCCCATAGGTCATGCTTCGGCTGAAGTTGATGCTGCTGGCGTCCTCGAAGTACTTCGTCGGGCAGGTGATCTCGGCGATCTCGAACCCATGCCAGAAGATCTGCGCGATCATCTGGTTGTCGAACACGAAATCCTCCGAGCAACTGTGGTAGGGGCAGGCATCGAGCACCGTCCGGTCGAACGCACGATAGCCCGTGTGGTATTCGCTCAGCTTCTCGCCCATCAGGAAGTTCTGGCCCAGGGTGAGCATGCGGTTGAAGATGTACTTGTACAACGGCATGCCTCCGCGCAATGCGCCGCCACCCAGGATGCGCGAACCGAACACCACCGGGTACACGCCATTGCCGATCAACGTGATCATGCTGGCGAGCAGCTTGGGTGTGTACTGGTAGTCCGGATGCAACATCACGACGATGTCCGCCCCGAGTTCCTTCGCCTTGTCGTAGCAGCTCTTCTGATTCCCGCCGTAACCGCGGTTCCGCTGGTGTTCAACGATGTGCGTGATGCCCAGCGCGCGGGCCACTTCCACGGTGTTGTCGGGGCTTCGGTCATCCACCAGCACCACTTCGTCCACGAGATCGAAGGGGATCTCCTCGTACGTCTGCTTCAGCGTGAGCGCCGCGCGGTAGGCGGGCAGCACCACAACGATCTTCTTCCCCAGGTACATGGCACAAAGATGCGGCGGTGCTCTCGAACCGGCTCAGGTGCGACGCTCGGCGATGCTTACGATGTACACCCCGGCCAGCACGGCGGCGATCATGCCCACCTGCGCCCACGAAATGTCCTCCCCATCCAACAGCCCCCAGCCGATCGCGATCACCGGCATGAGGTAGGTGACCGTGGCCGCGCGCAAGGCGGAGGTCCGTTGCAAGAGCATGTTCCACATCACCAGCGCCAGGGCCGAACTCATCACCGCCAGGATCGCGACAAAGCCGAGCGAAGTCCAGGCGTGCGGGTCGGTGGCGAGCGTGTGTGGAAGACCGCTGCCCAGTGCCAGCCCGATGCTGATGGGCCCCACGAACGTGAGCGCCAATGCCGAGGTCGCCGCCGGAGGGATGGTGTAGAGGTAGCGCTTCACGATGTTCCCGCTGATGCCATAGAACAGGGTGCCTACGACCGGCAGGGCCGCGAAAATGCTCCAGGAAGGCAGGCCATCCCCGTGCTTCAAGGCGATCAGTCCCACGGCCCCCACCAGCCCAAGGAACACGCCCAGCAGGTGGACCGGCCGGAACCGCTGGCCGAACAGGGCCACCCCAGCCAGCAGGGTCATCAGGGAGGTGAGGCTGTTGAGCATCCCGCTCAGGGAACTGTCGATGCGGGTTTGGGCCAGGGCGAACAGGACCGCGGGCAGCCCGTTCCCGAGCAGCCCCGTGCCCAGCAAGGGGAGCCAGTGCTTCCGCAGCAGCCCGGCATGCCGGAACAGGAGGGGCGAGAGGGCGAGCCAGGCGATGGACAGCCGGGCCGTGGCCATCTGCCAGGGCGAGAGCACCGGCTGGCCTTCGAAGAACAGCCCTCTTTTCATCAGGATGAACGAGCTGCCCCAGATCAGCGCCAGAACGCCCATCAGCACCCAAACACCGCCTTCCCGACGCTCGCCTTGCATGGTTTTTTGAACGGCCACGAAAGTACCCCGGACACATACCGCGAACTACATTTGTAACGTTTTCCGGTCCTCGAACGTCCCATGCACGTGACCCACCGAACGCCATGATCACCCGCATCTTCCTCCCCCTGACCTTCGCCGCGATCACCCTGTTGGGTTGCGGCCGCGCCGACGTCACCACCGCCGCCATGGAAGGCGTTGCGCGTGTGGTGAACGAGGTTTCCATCAGCACAGGCACGCCCGTCACAACGGCCGACCTGAGCATCGAAGGCATGAGTTGCGAGATGATGTGCGGTGGCTCCATCAAGAAGGCGCTTGCCGCCCTTGGTGTCGAGGCCACGGAGATCAAGATGAGCGAAGGCGATGCCCCGGACCATGCCATCGTGACCTACAACGAGAGCAAGGTGACCGATGCGCAGATGGTCGAAGCGATACAGAAGCTCTATGATGGCCAGTACAAAGTGAAAGCGGTGAACATCACCAAGCAGGTGTTGGGCAGTGCCGCTGCGAAGAGCGAGGGCGCGAAGGGCGAGGAAGAGAAAGGCGTGAGCGCCTATGCTTCATCCCGGACAGGTACGGTGCTCACCGGCGTGCTCGCCGTATTGACCCGCATCCTGCGCAACTGATCACAACGAACCGATCCGTGAAAAGGGGCTTCGGCCCCTTTTTTCATTGTGCACGCGGATACTTTTGCGCCGCCCATGCCAAGCGATGCCTCGACCAGCCTGCGCCCGGTGACCATCTGGTTGCTTACGGGCTGCGTGCTCATCGCCTGTATGGTGATGATCGGCGGCATCACCCGCCTCACCGGTAGCGGCCTCAGCATCACGGAGTGGAAGCCCATCATGGGCGCGTTGCCCCCGATGGACGAGGCGCAATGGCAGGTGGCGTTCGAGAAGTACAAAGCCATTCCGGAGTTCGAGTTGAAGAACCAATTGATGGACCTCCCCGGCTTCAAGCGGATCTTCTTCTGGGAATACCTACACCGCAATTGGGGCCGGCTCATGGGGCTGGTCTTCGCGATCCCCTTCGCGATCTTCTGGCGGAAAGGTTTGCTGAAGGGTTGGTTGCGCAAGCGCGGTTGGGCCATCCTCATCGGCGGTGGCCTGGTGGGGGCGCTCGGTTGGTTCATGGTCGCGAGCGGATTGGAGGACAACCCCGATGTGAGCCACTACCGGCTGGCGATCCATCTCTGCACCGCGTTCTCCGTCTTCGCCCTGGTGCTATGGTCGGTCTTCGACATCCGCTACGGTCGGTCGGCGTTCACTTCGAACGGCAGCGCTGCAGGCAAATGGGCGCGTTGGCTGCTTGTGCTGCTTGTGGTCCAGATCATCTGGGGTGCCTTCACCGCTGGTCTCGATGCTGGCCGCATCTACAACACGTGGCCCCTGATGAACGGCGAGTTCATGCCGGAGAACGTCACCGTGTTCGGCAGCCTCATCAAGGACTTCACAGATCATCCGGACGGTGTGCAGTTCGTACACCGCACGCTGGCGTGGTTCGTGGCCGCGGCGTTCGTCTGCTTCGCTTTGCACTATCGCAAGGAAGAAGCGATGCGCGGTGTGTGGGCCTGGTTGCTCGTGGCCGTGCTCGTGCAATTCGCACTCGGTGTGTTCACGGTGCTCACCCAAGTGGAGATCCACTTGGGCGTGTTGCACCAACTCGGTGCGCTCTTGCTACTGACCACCTTGTTGAAAGCGCTGCACCGGACCGGACGTGCTATTCACAGTTGAAGGGTTTCACCACGAACTGGATCTTTCGGCAACTCAGGGAGGTGAGTGCCGTCTTGGTCGTGTACACATGACCAACCGACCCGCATTCATCGTTTGTCTCGGTCTGGCGCTGACCCTGAGCAGTACCAGAACACACGGCCAGGTCTTTCAGGAACTTTTCGAGTCATCCCAGATCTCCAGTGGATGGATAAAGGGTGTTGTGAGTACCGCTGACGGTGGATCCGTATTTGATCTGGGCACCCATGGGAAATGCAAGGTTGACGAGAACGGCGACTTCCTGTGGAGGCAGGGTCCAGTGGAGGGGACCACTGCCATGAGCGCCATGCCCGATGGAGGGGTTGTGACCGTGCTCAATCAGTACGACTACCTGGGTTACGATCTCGAGAATGATTCCATTGCTTTCCGGTTCCCGATCGTACGGACCGGTGGGGCGGGAGAAGTGCTCTGGCGTAAGGTCATTTCGATCCACTTCGGGTCCTGGCTCATCGGCGACCCGTATGTTGAGGTTACGATCAACACGGATACTACCGGTCGGATATTCCTTCTTGCGGGCAGTGGCTCATTCTATCCCAGACAGGAGTTCATCGCGTGCCTTGATGCGTCCGGTTCGCTGTTGTGGTCCAAATGGATCGATGGTCTTTTGCAGGGCGGATACGTAGGTCTCGTTGCTGGCGACGAAGAGGGAGGGTGTTTCGCCGTTTGGAAGTATGCGTGGAACGATCAGTCCGAATCAGCGTTGCGATCGCGGTTGGATCTGTGTCATCTAACCGCCAATGGGTCGCTGGAATGGCACAAACGAGGTGAGCTTACTTCGTGGGGTGATGCGTCCGTCAGTTCGATCATCAACGTGAACGGCAATGTGGTGATCGGTGGTGTGGTCCAGGACCAAGGATGCAACCAACCGCACAAGACCTTCACGTTCATGGTCCAACCAGATGGCACATTGGGTTGGTTCGGATCCTACAACTTCACAGGCCTTGCCACACCCGCGTATGGTTCATGGCGGCTCGCAGGTTTGTCGAATGGCGAGATCATCGGTGCCCTGTTGAACCCCGGCCAGTCGAATTATTTTCCCGTGATCGCACATCTGGCTTCCGACGGGACGGTCATGAACAGTGCTCAAGTGATCGACGTTGATACCGGGGGAGTTGATCATCACATCGACCTGAAGGATATGGATACACAGGACTCCACAATCACCCTCGCGACCGGGTTGGTGAGTAAACCCGGGATCTGGTCCCTTACTCCAGACTTGGCAGGATGCATGCTCACACCGGTGGATCTGCCGGTCTTGGTGACGTCGACATGGAGTTCTTATGTGTCGGACCCTTCAGGAACGGCCCATGATGCGGTGGTGGTGTTGGTCGACAGCACACAAAGCGCATCCGCTGGGGTGCAATTCTATCCGGTCGATCTCTGCTGGTTCATAACCTCGGCTCCTGATGTTGGAATGATCGACACACAGTTCCATGTCTCCGGTAACATCGTCCAGCAAGGCACCTCGATCATCGCAGCGAGTGCGACCAACGGGCGCATCGAAGTGTTGGATGCCTCTGGTCGGCTTGTCGCAACACTGAAGATGAACGCCACGGCGACGAACGAACTGTCCACTTCTGGATGGCTTGCGGGCCTCTACCTCTTGCGGGCCAGCGATGTGCACGGGCGCCTTGTCGGCACCGCCCGGGTGATGGTGGAATGATCAGCGCCAGCGCAGCGTAGCGGCCATGTGCCGGATATCCTCCCGGATCCTGTCGGTCACCGGAGCGAGCGAATCAGCGTTGGGCCGCGTGTCGAAATAGAGCGCGCCGTAGAGGAAGTTGTCCGTGCTGTCGGTGAGGTAGAAGACCATCGGGCTGGCCACGTTGCCTTCCACATCGAACAGGGTACCGAACACGCGCACGCTGTCGCGCAGCATACGCTCGCTGCTGATCTTCGCCGCCATCGCTTCGTGCTTCGCTTTGAACGCATGGGCGTCCTCGATCAGCTCGGCCAATTGTCCGTTCACCGGCGACCAGGTCATGTGCACCGTGGCGCGCTGCTTTTGGAAACGCAGGTCGAACCAGCGGGCCTCGCCGTGGGCGGTGCGTTCCGCCATGCGCGCGTACGTGGGCACTTCCATGCTGAAGGTGCTGTCGTTGCCCCACGGTGTATAGGTCTGCTCGGGCAGGTCGATGCGGAACCAGCCCCGGGGCTTGGGCACGGGATCCTCGCTGCAGGCGGTCACCAGCAGGAGTGTCAGCAGGGCCCAGCTACTTCGCTTCATCGTGTACAATGATCTTCACACGGCGCACCCGCTTGTCGTCCGAAGCCTCCACGACGAAGGTGTAGTTGTGCAGGTCCACGCGCTCGCCCTTCTTCGGTATGCGTCCGGTGAGTTCCAGGATGAAGCCACCCAATGTTCCACTGTCCCCTTTGTGTTCCTCGAAGAGCAGGCCGTCGACACCGAGCACGCGGTACACGTCCGTTAGTGGGGCCTTGCCTTCGAACACCCACGTCTGGTCATCAAGCTTGCTGTAGATCAGGTCCTCGTCGTCGTACTCGTCGGTGATCTCACCCACGATCTCCTCGATGACGTCCTCGAGGGTGACGATGCCGCTGGTGCCACCGTACTCATCGACCACCACGGCCAGGTGCACCTTCTGGCCCTGGAACTCCTTCAGCAGGTCGTCCAGCTTCTTGCTTTCCGGAACGAAGTAGGGATCGCGCAACAGCGAATGCCAGTTCAATTCGGTCTTCTCGATGTGCGGCACCACGTCCTTGATGTGTAACACGCCGAGCACACGGTCGAGGGTGCCCTCGAATACCGGCACGCGGGAGAAACCGGAGTCGACGATCGCACTCAGCAATTTGGTGAACGACCATTCCGCATCGAAGGCCACCACCTCGGTGCGCGGCCGCATGATCTGGCGCACTTCGAAGTTCCCGAACTTGACTATGCCGCGTAGGATCCGTTGCTCTTCCGCCGTGGTGCTCGCGTCCTTCGTCAACTCCAGCGCGTGGCCGAGCGCGTCGACGGAGATGTGTTGCGTGCTGCGTTTGCGGAAGCGCTTCTCGATGAAGGTGGTGCTGCGGACCAACGTTTCGCTCAACGGACGGAAGAACCAGCGCAGCAGGAGCAGCGGTCCCGCCATCATCTGGGCCACGCGCATGGCGTTCGCCGTGGCGTACACCTTGGGCAGCACCTCGCCCAACAGCAGGATCACGAATGTGAGGATGAACACACGCACACTGAACACCACATAGGCCGGCCATCCGCTGGGGCCGAGCAGGGTGTTCATGGCGAACGTCGCGAGGATGATGACCCCGATGTTGAGGAAATTGGTGGTGATCAGGATCGTGGCGAGCAGGCGGCGAGGTTTCGCGAGCAGTTCCAACACCCGTTGGCCGCTGCTGCCCCCGCGTTCCTTCAAGTCGCGCAATTGCGTCGGCGATAGCGAGAAGAGCGCCACTTCAGTGGCCGCCATTGCGCCCGTTACGACCAGCAAAATGCAGGTGACCACCAACACCGTGATCATCAGCGGATCAAGCGGGGCGAGCAGCGCGATCAATGGGAAAGCGGAAGGAGGCTCCAAGGTCAGTGAAAGGCAGGAATTAACCGCAAAGACGCAAAGTCGCTAGATCGGATCCGGGCTCCGCGCATTCTTTGCGCCTTCGCGCCTCCGCAGTCCACGAGCATTTCCTCAGAACGGCAGATCGTCCACATCATCGGACGGTGAGCCAGCAGGAACAGGTGCTTGCGAACCCTGCTGCACATTCGTCGCTGCCGGACGGTTCTGGTTGGAACCATCGCCCGAGGCGCGATCGAGCATGTTCATCTCATCAGCATGGATCTCCACGGTATAGCGATCGTTACCATCCTTGTCCTGCCACTTGCGTGTGCGGAGCTTGCCCTCCACATACACCTTGCTGCCTTTGCGCACGTACTTCTCGGTGATCTCCGCGAGCCCACGCCAGGCGACGATGTTGTGCCACTCGGTCTGCTCGCGCTTCTCGCCGGTGTTCTTGTCCTTGTACGTTTCGGTGGTGGCGATGCGGAAGTTCGCAACGGAAGCGCCGTTCTGCAGGTGGCGCACTTCGGGGTCGGCACCCAGGTTGCCGATCAGGATCACTTTGTTGACTCCGGCCATGGTTCTGTTGTTGGCTACGAAGATAGCTGGGCTGCCAGGTGATCACAGCGTTTCCATCCACCTGTCGATAAGTCGTGGCACCGCCAGATCCCGCAATTTTTTGGTGGGTACACGCTCCCAATCCGCCGCACCGCGGAAGCCTGCCGGTGGGGTCACTTTCCAGAACACCGCCCGGATCACCTGGTGGCTGAGCACATGCTTCACCTCTTCGCTGCGTGAGGCCACCTGCCAAGCACCGGTCGCATGTTCGATGAGGGCTTTCTCCAAGGGCTTCCGGGTCAGCGCCTTTTTGCTCTCGATCAAGGGCAGTTCGTACAGGCCCTGCCAGATGTCCTTGCCATTGCGCCGTTGCACGAAGACACCCTGCTTCGTTTCGATGTGCAGGTAGTTGAAATGGCGCTCGCGCACGGTGGTCCGGCCGGCCTTCACCGGCAGCAGGGTGATGCGGTCCGTTTTCCGGGCGATGCATTTGCCGGCCAAGGGACACCTGTCGCAAGCAGGGTTCCGTGGCAGGCATACGGTGGCCCCCAATTCCATCACGGCTTGGTTGTGGTCGCCGGGGTGCTGGGCGGGCATCAGGTCGGCGGCCAGTTCCCGGAACTGTTTCCGCCCGGCCGTGCTGTCGATGGGTGTGTCGATGCCGAAGACCCGGGCGAGCACCCGGTACACGTTGCCATCCACCACCGGCTCGGAGAGGTCGAAGGCGATGGACCCGATAGCCGCCGCCGTGTATTCGCCCACGCCCTTCAATCCCTTCAGTTGGGTGTAATCGGCGGGAAATTTCCCGCCGTGCTCCGTCACCACCTGCTGGGCCGCGGTGAGCAGGTTGCGGGCGCGACTGTAGTAGCCCAAGCCCTGCCAGAGCTTCAGCACCGCATCCTCCGGGGCCGCCGCCAGGTGCTTTACTGTGGGGTAGCGCTCCACGAACCTGAGCCAATAGGCCAGGCCTTGGTCCACGCGGGTCTGTTGCAGGATCACCTCGCTCAGCCAGATGCGGTAGGGGTCGGTGGTGCCGCGCCAGGGCAGGGACCGGTGGTTTTCCCGGTACCAAGGCAGCAGCGCCCGGCTGAACCATGAAACTCTTGACATACAGTCACAAAGATGGGTTGCGCGATCAGATCATCCGGCTATATTTGCGGCCCCAAACTGAAGCAGGGTATGACGAAGGCAGAGTTGGTCGGCATTATCTCGAAGCGCACCGGAGTGGAACGCCAAGTGGTTTTGACGACCGTAGAGGCACTGATGGAGGAGGTGAAGAACAGCCTTGAAAAGGGCGAAAATGTTCACCTGCGTGGGTTCGGGAGCTTCGTGGTGAAGCGCAGGGCACAGAAGACCGGAAGGATCCTGGCCCGCAACACCACCATCATCATCCCGGCGCACGATGTGCCGGCGTTCAAGCCTGCCGACACGTTCGTCGACAAGGTGAAGAACCGTCCTGTGGGCAAGTGACCATTATGGGCTTACAAAAGCCTCAATGGTTGGCCCTCGGAGGCGCGGTGGTGGTGATCGTTCTTTTGGTATTGGTGCCCCGGACACCTTCCGGGAAGGAATTGAAAGTGGCGCCCATGAGCCCGCTCAAGGCACGCACCGCTGAAGCGGTGGCCTTGGTGCAAGGCCAGGAGCCCATGCGCGGCATCATGATGCTGCGCGAGATCCTGAAGGAGGACCCCAACAATGTGGAAGCACATTGGCAGCTGGGTCTCTTCTCCGTTCAGAGCGGCCAGTACGATAAGGCCATCGAACGGTTCAAGAAGGTGATCGAACTGGATGCGGAGGGATATCCCGACGCCTGGTTCTATCTGGGGCGCACATACGCGACGGTCGACAGCACGGAGCTGGCGATCGCGAATTTGAAGAAGTACAGGACATTAACGCAGGACACGGCGATCATCCACGGGGTGGACCGTTTCCTGGGAGAATTGGAGAACAAAAAACACTAGTCGACATGCCTTGCGGTAAGAAGAGAAAGCGGCACAAGATGGCCACGCACAAGCGCAAAAAGCGCTTGCGTAAGAACAGGCACAAGAAGAAGATCCGCTAGGCACCCGTAAGGGGGCCTAGCGCGAGGGTCGAGGACCCTCGCGTGGCGTCGCGCACTTTGGTGCACGACGTGCGCATCTCCATCCATCCCTTTCGCACGCGTGAACATCGATCTGATCATTCGTTCGGCCCCTACGGAGGTGGCCATCGCCATGCTCAAGGACAAGGTCTTGTCCGAGATGCACCGCGAGAAGACCGAGCGCGGTTTCGGTGTCGGCGACGTGTATCTCGCGAAGATCCGCAAGGTGGCCCCCGGCCTCAATGCCGCCTTCGTCGACGTGGGGCACGAGAAGGACGCCTTCCTCCACTACTTCGATCTCGGTCCGCAGTTCAAGAACGCCTACAAGTTCACCAAGGGCGCGGTGAACGGCACCGTCACCTCCAGCACCTTGGAGGATTGGAAGCTGGACCAGGACATCAGCAAGGAAGGCAAGATCGCCGATGTGATCAGCGCCAGCCAGAGCATCCTGGTGCAGATCGCCAAAGAGCCCATCAGCACCAAGGGCCCCCGCCTCACCGCCGAGGTGACGCTCGCCGGCCGCTACATGGTGCTGGTGCCCTTCATCAACAAGATCAGCATCAGCAGCCGCATCACCGACGAGGTGGAGCGCCGCAGGCTGAAGGACCTGATGATGGCCATCAAGCCGAAGAACGTCGGGGTCATCATCCGCACCAATGCCGAGGGCAAGAACACCGATGACCTCGCCGACGACCTGAAGACCGTGCTTGGGCGCTGGGACGTGATGTTCCACAACATGCGGGGGGCGCAACCGCCGAAGAAGTTGCTGGGCGAGATCGACCGCACCAGCGCCATCATGCGCGACCTGCTCAACAAGAACTTCTCGAACATCCACGTGGATGACGAACTGCTCTACGAGGAGGTGCGGCAGACGCTGGAGAAGATCGCGCCGGAGAAGAAGAACATCGTCAAACTCTACACGGGCAAGCTCGACATCTTCGACAACTTCGGGGTCAACAAGCAGATCAAGCAGGCCTTCGGCAAGCAGGTGATGCTCACCAGCGGCGCCTACCTGATCGTGGAGAAGACCGAGGCCATGCACGTCATCGACGTGAACAGCGGCAGCCGCAAGGGTGGCAACCAGGCCCAGGAGAAGAACGCACTGGACATCAATGTGGAGGCCGCCATCGAGATCGCCCGGCTGCTGCGCTTGCGCGACATGGGCGGCATCATCTGCATCGACTTCATCGACCTCTACGAGCCGGAGAACCGCCGGATCCTGCACAAGGCCCTGAAGGATGCCATGGCCGACGACAAGGCCAAGCACAACGTACTGCCGCCAAGCCGCTTCGGTGTCATCGAACTCACGCGCCAACGCGTGCGCCCCGAAACGGAGATCGACACCAGCGAGAACTGCCCCACCTGCAACGGCACCGGCGAGGTGGGCGCACCGGTGCTCATCATCGACGAGATCGAGAACACCTTGAACTACCTGCACGGCGAGAAGAACATGAGCGGCCTCACGCTATGCGTGCATCCGTTCATCCAGGCCTATCTCACCCATGGCACCTTCAGCATCCAATGGAAATGGTGGTGGCGGTGGAAGAAGTGGGTGCGGGTGAAGCCCGAGGGCTCTTCGCAATATCTGGCCTACAGTTTCCAGGACAGCGCGGGCAACGAGGTGCCGGTCTGAGCAGTCGCAAACGAAGCGGTCCCAAGGCTTCAATACTTCACGTACTTATCGCTTCTTGATCACGGCAGCCGATCACATATCGGCACGTAGCTTCGTTCACAGGCCGCAGCTGAGAGAGAGCCACGAGTCGAAGACTCGCGGCAGCGGGGGGCACGCCGTGACCACGACGTTGGCAGCGCCATAGGATGCCACGCTCAACGCCAAAGGCGAGCAGCCCATGTCGGCAGTATGCGGTGTAGCTTCGACCAAGGACTCGTCGCTACCGAACCCCAGCTTCAACTCCATACCATCATGAAAGCTCCCTTGTTTACCGTGTTACTCACGTGCAACCTCATTGACGCTCAGGCGCAGATCACCTTGCAAGGCACCGCACCTGATCCCTTGCGGTCGCTTCTCTCCCTCACGGTGGGCACAAAGCTGATGAGCGATTTTGAGGGTGGTCCAATGGTGACCATCTACAACATGGACCTCTCGGTTTATCGGACGTTGAGCATTCCTGCTGCGCCTGCCGGTTACACTTGGTCTTCGATCAGCTACATCACCGAAACGCTGTTCGATACCGACAATACCAATATCGAGTACATGCTGTTCAGTTCGGGTGTGAACCCCGGCGACTTCGTGACCTTCATTGTCCGTGAGGATGGGACCGTACTGTTCTCTGCGGTGCCGGGGATCTCGCTGCAATACGGATCGGATGCGCTGAACGACGGCCCTGGGATCTTCGAGACGACGGACGGTGCCGTGATGCTGATGCAGGAAACCTTTGGCAGCCCTACGCAACTGTATAGCCTGCCAGGCCATGTGCCCTGCACGGCAAGTTGCCAGGAGGCGGCGGCGAATTTTTCGGGCTTTACCGGTGTGGGCGAACGAAGCGGTGTGACGAGCCCCAATGGGTTCCCGAACCCGGCCGATCAAAGTGCGACCATCCGCTATGCGCCGCCCGTTGGTGGCGCGCAGGCGAAGCTGATCCTGCACGACCCCACCGGAAGGGTATTACTTGAACGACGCCTGGATGCTTCAGGTGCGTATGTGCTGGACACATCGCGGCTGCCCAGCGGCACTTACGAATATGTAATAACTGGTTCTGGCGTTGCGTTGGCCGGAGCGAAGCTTGTCGTGTTGCATTGAGCACCTGCTAAAGCGAAAGAAGCCCCCGGCGACCCAGGGGCTCTTTCATACGAAGGAGGATGTGTTCGCTGGCCTCGATCGCGGGATCGGTGGCCGCATCGCGCAATGATCATCTTTGTCGAGGGGCCGCAACGCAAAACCCCTGTGCGATGAGAAAGCTGCTTACCACGATCCTGGCGGGTCCGTTCATCACATCAATGGGTATGGCGCAGGGCGGATGCCTGGGCGTGGAACCGACCGCTGTGGGATCGCTCGGGCAGGCGCTGCCTGCGCTGGTATGCCAGCATGAGGTCCTGACCCTCGATGGTTCCGGATCGCAAGCAGCAGGTGGTGCGAGCATCGTGGACTACGCCTGGGACCTGGGCGGGGGCAACATCGTGCACGGGGCCAGCGTGGCCCAGCCCTTCGACGATCCAGGTGCGTACCCGGTGCAACTGATGGTGACCGATGACCAGGGCTGCACGAGCATCAACCCGGTGGAATTGCTGGTGCTGGTGAGCACCACGCCGACGTTCGCAGGCACCACCGCCGGGCAGAACGTGTGTGCGGGTGAGATAGTGGACCTCGCGGCCGTGGTGTCCCCGACAGGCTGGGCCACCTCATCAACCACTGCGATCGATTCCGCCGCGTACATCCCGGATAACCCAGGCACGCCCTTGAACTCGACGATGAGCATCTCGGCCTTCGATGCGGGACAAGTGCTCACGGATATCGCCGACCTGCTTTCGGTGTGCGTCGAAATGGAGCACTCGTACATGAGTGATCTCATCATCACCATCATCTGCCCGAACGGCCAGTCCGTGATCATGCACCAGCAAGGCGGCGGTGGCACCTTCATTGGGCAGGCGCTCGATGGCGAGACCGTGCCGCCGACCATGGGCGTGTGTTGGGAATATTGCTGGACCCCGACCACGACGAACGGCACCTGGGTGGATAGCTCCGGCACCAGTCCGCTGCCCGCAGGCATTTACGCCAGCGTGCAACCGATGCATAACCTGGTAGGCTGCCCAATGAACGGCGATTGGACCCTGTCCATCTCCGATCAAGCCGGTGCGGACGATGGCTTCCTCTGTGGCTGGCACATCGACTTCAATCCGGCCTTCTATGAGGGTGTGGTCTCGTTCACACCCACCCTGGGCACCAACTCGCCGGACTCGGCATATTGGTCGGGTAGCGGTTTCGTGGCCGATCCCGGTAACCCGCTGAACGGGACCGCGACACCGACCGCGACCGGAGCGAACGCATATGTGTTCACCATCATGGACAACTTCGGTTGCGCGTATGACACGACCATCGTGCTGCACGTTCCCAACCTGCAGCTGGACGCGGTGAGTGGTCCGGGCTCTGTTCCGGCCGGAGAAACTGCCATGTTCATCGCCTCGCCCGTGCTCCCCGATGCCGACTTGATCATTTGGGATCCGCTGCCCGCGGGCTGGTCCTGGCAGGATCCCATACACACCGATGCCGAAGCCTTCCTTGTGGCACCAGCGGAGATCGGGCCTGCCACCATTTGTGCGACCGCGTTCGGCGATGGCTGTTATGGGAACACGGTCTGCCTGACCACATCGATCGTTGTGGGCGTGCAGGATCTCGGCCCCAATGGCGATGATCTTTCCATCTTCCCGAACCCGGGCACGGGAGCCATCACGGTCCGCTGCGCGACCTGCACCGGGCCGGTGGACCTGCGTGTGCTTGATCCGCTCGGTCGCGTGGTCCGTTCGCTGCGGATCAACAACGAAATTGCGGTGCTCGACTTCGCCGATCTGCCATCGGGCACCTACTGGTTGAAGTGGACCCTGCGCGATCGGAGCCGTTGGAAGCCGCTGGTGATCGAACGGTGATCGATCCGCGCGGGGATCGCGCCGCGTTGCTGCCGTCGCCTGTTCGCATCGTGCCACCCCTACCGAACCCGCGGCTGACAACTCTGGGGGGCATGCGGCGTCTTGCAGGTGTACTTTGGTCCAATGCTGCTGCTTCGAGCGCTCATCGTCTCTTCTTGCGCCCTGCCAATCGGGCAGATCTCAGCACAATGGGCATTCAGCCAAGGACGTATCAGCACATCGCAGAGCGCAGAGGAAGGGATCGGTGACATGGTCATCAATTCATTGGGCCATGTGATCATCAGTGGCTTCACCTCGAGCGACGTCGCTTTTCCACCCTACCAGATCGACATGGACGGTGCGGTGAGCGACTTCGTGGTGGAGTATGACGCGGAGGGCAATGTCCAATCGGCCATGAAATTGTGGACCTCGTACCTGGGTGCCCCCGGTTACCCCTGGATCAATGGGCTCGCTTTGGATGCGACGGACAACCTCATCCTTGGGGGTGACTATAACGGCGACAGCTTGATGTGGGAGGATGAGTTGATCTTGCTGAACCTGGGCAGTGGCTTCACCAGGAGCGGTTACGTGACAAAGCTGGATGCGCAAGGTGAGCCCCTTTGGGCAGTGCACTTCGATCATGCCTTGGTCCAGGATGTCGATGTCTTCACGAATGGCGATGTCCTTGCTGTCGGATACGATCAGTACCAACGGCCCATGGTAGTGAAGCTGGCATCGCTCGACGGCAGCATACTGTGGCAACGCAATGGTAATACTGGAACAGGCGTGATCTCTGACGTATCCGTGGATGAACTGGACCGCGTGCATTTCTCCGGGGTTTGCACGGAGACGTTCACGCTGGACGGCGTGCTCTGGTGCCCGTTCGAGACCGTTCTGGGAACATCGCCGAGCTGTTGGTACACGGCGGTCATGAACGGGAATGGATCAGGTGAATGGTATCATGTACCTGATCAGGACGGTGGACCCTGGTGGGGTTCAGGCGCTTTGGTAGAGGCCACGTCCGATGGTGGGCAGTATGTGGTCACGAACAATCTTGTTCGGTTCGGCAGTGATACGATCGCGGGGGGTGAACACGCTGGCATCTACCGCTTGAACGCGGATGGCACCTTGGATTGGGCGAGGAAAATGAATAGTGGGAGCGGGCTTTTGGCCGGGTCGCTTACGGTGGATGCGCAGGGCGCAGCGCTCGTCGGTGCGGGAGCCTGGGGAAGCTCGCTGGATCTTACGGAAGTCCTCTTGCCCTTGGATATCCTTGGCACCAACATCATCATCGCTCGTTACGATGAGGACGGCGCCCTCACCGGCAGTTGCGTGGGTCCGGTCATCTCATATGGTAACTGTAGCGTTCCAGCGATCGCCGTGGATGCGCAGGATATGCCTGTGATCGGTGGGAGAGTCACGCCATGGACCGGGCCGCCGATCACCATGGTCTTCGGCTCGGACTCCTTGGTGGGCGATTTCGCCAACGTGTTCGTCGCGTGGACTTCGGCCGTTGCGCTATCCGCCCAAGACCTGGAAGAGAGCGACGGCCTGGTCATCGGCCCGAATCCTACGCGTTCACTCATTTCCATTCGCCGCAACGGAGGCGGAGTGATCGGCGCAGTGGAGCTGATGGATGGAACAGGTCGGATCGTCATGAGCGGATCGTCGACCGGCAATATCGCAACTTTCGATGTTTCCTCTCTGCGAGCGGGCATCTACTTCGTACGCGTGAGCGAGCACGGAAGCGCCCAGTACATGCGGATCTTAGTGGGAATCTGACATTTGCAAGTGTCCTCTATCGATCCGGTCATTACCAAGGCCCGCGCGTACTGCGCGCGCCAGGAGCGCTGCCAGCAGGAGGTGCGCGACAAGCTCTACGCCTGGGGTGCACACCAGAAGGAGGTGGAGGCTACGATCACCAAACTGATCACTGAAGGCTTTCTGAACGAGGCGCGCTTCGCGGAGCATTTCGCGGTGAGCAAGTTCAGGCAGAAGGGCTGGGGTCGGCGGAAGATCGAGGAGGCCTTGAAGCTGAAGCGAGTTAGTGAGCCGTGCATACGCCTCGGGTTGAAGGCGGTCGATGGCACCGAGTATCAGATGCAACTGACCGAAGCCGTGAGGAAGCGCTGGGAGAAGGCGAAGGAACCCGATGCATACATCAAGCGACAGAAGGCGATGGCCTACTTCCTACGTCGAGGCTTTTCGGTGGAACAGATCGAGACCGCACTGGAACACGTGTAAAGCGAACCGCAGAGGCGCAGAGACGCAAAGACCCGGTTCGCCCGGTGAACTGTGCGCGGCAACCTTGGCGTCTTTGCGTCTTGGCGGTTAGTTCCCTTGCCCGTGACGCCTACTTTTGCGGCCGCCCCGCCGGTGCGGGATGAAGCCCATGATCACGATCGACAAGATCACCGACCTCAACGAGCGCCTGACGGCCCTCAAAGGCTACCTGGACATCGAGGAGAAGCGCGGCCGCATCCTGGAGGAGGAGAAGTACACCACGGACCCCGATTTCTGGAACGACCAGAAGAAGGCACAGGTGGTGATGCACAAGATCCGCGAACTGAAGCGCTGGGTGGCGATGTGGGAAGGGGTGAAGCGCGAGATCGACGATGTGGGTGTGATGTACGAGTTCTTCAAGGCGAAGGACGTGAGCGAGGAGGAGGTGGAAGCACAGTTCAAGAAGGCAGCCGACGCGCTGGAGGAGTTGGAGTTCAAGAACATGCTGAGCGCCGAGGAGGACCCGCTGAGCGCGGTGGTGCAGATCACCAGCGGGGCGGGCGGCACCGAAAGCAACGACTGGGCCTTGATGCTGCTGCGCATGTACCGCATGTGGGCCGACAAGAGCGGGTACAAGGTGCGTGTGCTCGACTACCAGGACGGCGAATCGGCGGGGATCAAGCAGGCCACCATGGAAGTGGACGGTGATTTCGCCTTCGGTATGCTGAAGGGCGAGAACGGTGTGCACCGCCTGGTGCGCATCAGCCCGTACGACAGCGCCGCGCGTCGCCACACCAGCTTCGTCAGCGTCTACGTGTACCCCTTGGTGGATGAGACCATCGAGATCGACATCAACCTGGCGGACATCACCTGGGACACTTTCCGCAGCGGCGGTGCCGGTGGCCAGAACGTGAACAAGGTGGAGACCGGCGTGCGCCTGCGCCACGGGCCGAGCGGCATCGTGATCGAGAACACCGAGACCCGCAGCCAGCTGGACAACAAGACCAAGGCCCTGCAACTGCTCAAGAGCCAGCTGTACGAAGCCGAACTGGAGAAGCGCCGCAGCAAGCGCAGCGAGATCGAGGCGGGCAAGAAGAAGATCGAGTGGGGCAGCCAGATCCGCAACTACGTGTTGCAACCGTACAAGCTGGTGAAGGATGTGCGCACCGGTCACGAGACCAGCAGCGTGGACGATGTGCTGAACGGCTACATCGATGAGTTCCTCAAGGCCTACCTGATGAAACACGGGCAGAGCCAGGTCGCCTAGAGAATATCCGATGATCAACACACAATGCTCAATGATCAAGTTGTCGCCGGTCAGCCCACTTGATCATTGGAAATTGATCATTGGCTATTGATCATTCCTCATGGCCACCTGGACCATCTACCACGACCCGCGCTGCTCCAAGAGCCGCGATGCGCTGCAACTGCTGCGCGACAATGGGGTGGAGCCGAAGGTGGTGGAGTACCTGAAGAACGTGCCCACCGAGCGCGAGCTGGAGATGCTGCTGATGAAGCTGGGCATGAAGGCGGAGGATCTGCTGCGCAAGAAGGAGCCGGTCTTCAAGAAGCGTTTCGGCAAGCTCAAGTTCAACGAGCACGAATGGGTGCGCGTGATGCACGAGCATCCCGCGCTGATCGAACGGCCCATCGTCGTGAAGAACCACAAAGCCGTCCTCGGCCGACCGCTGGATAAGATCGAAGAGCTACTGTAAGGACGATGCACGCATCGTCCGTGATACCACCGAGACACATGGACTACCGCATAGAGAAGGACACGATGGGCGAGGTGAAGGTGCCCGCCGACAAGTACTGGGGCGCACAGACCGAGCGCAGCCGCAACAACTTCAAGATCGGGCCGCCGGGTAGTATGCCGCGCGAGATCGTACACGCCTTCGCCTACCTGAAGAAGGCCGCCGCATTGACCAACGTGGAACTTGGCAAACTGACCCAGGAGAAGAGCGACCTCATCGGCAAAGTGTGCGACGAGATCCTCACCGGGATGCTCGACGACCAGTTCCCGCTGGTGATCTGGCAGACGGGCAGCGGCACGCAGAGCAACATGAACGTGAACGAGGTGATCGCCTACCGCGCGCATGTGTTACAGGGCGGCAAGCTCTCCGATGAGCAGAAGGTGCTGAACCCGAACGACGATGTGAACAAGAGCCAGAGCAGTAACGACACGTACCCGACGGCGATGCACATCGCGGCTTACAAGCTCACCGCCGAGGTGACCCTGTCCGGGGTGAAGAAGTTGCGCGACACGCTCGCCGCGAAGAGCAAGGCCTTCGAGAGCATAGTGAAGACCGGCCGCACGCACTTCATGGATGCCACGCCGCTCACGCTGGGGCAGGAGTTCAGTGGCTACGTGCAGCAGCTTGACAACGGGATCCGCTGCGTGAACAACGCATTGGTCATGGTGAGCGAGCTTGCTCTCGGTGGGACCGCGGTGGGTACCGGCTTGAACGCGCCCAAGGGCTACGCCGTGCTCGTCGCGAAGAAGATCGCCGAGCTGACCGGCCTGCCTTTCGTCACCGCGCCGAACAAGTTCGAATCACTGGCGGCGCACGATGCGATGGTGGAGCTGAGCGGTGCGTTCAAGCGCCTCGCGGTGAGTTTGATGAAGATCGCGAACGACATCCGCATCCTGAGCAGCGGTCCGCGCAGCGGGATCGGTGAGCTCATCATCCCGGACAATGAGCCCGGTTCCTCCATCATGCCCGGCAAGGTGAACCCCACGCAGCCGGAATCGATGACGATGGTCTGTGCGCAGGTGATCGGCAACGATGTGGCGGTGAGTATCGGCGGTATGCAGGGCCACTTCGAACTGAACGTGTTCAAACCGCTGATCGCGGCGAACGTATTGCAGAGCGCGCGTTTGTTGGGTGATGCATGCGTGAGTTTCAACGACCGCTGTGCGGCGGGCATCGAGCCGAACAAGGCCGTGATCCAACGTCACCTGGAGAACTCCCTGATGCTCGTGACCAGCCTCAATCCGCACATCGGCTACTACAAGGCCGCGGAGATCGCCAAGAAGGCGCACAAGGAAGGCACCACGTTGAAGGCCGCCGCGCTTGCGCTCGGTTACGTCACCGCCGAGGACTTCGACAAGTGGGTCGATCCGGCGAAGATGTGCAGCGAGGGCTGAGGGGACGCCTCATTCAGCAGGGCTCCGAACAGGCACATCGGCCGGTCCGTATTCGACACGGACGAACACCCGTCGGTTGCGCGATCGTCCTGTTGAGGTGATGTTCTCCACGACCGGAACCGGGGCGTCGAAGGCGGTGATCGTGATCAATGGCTCCGGAATACCCCGGTCCAGGAGGAGCTTTTTCACGCTCGATGCGCGTTTGCCGGCGAGCGCCTCATTGGATGGTCGGCCACCCAGGCTGTCCGTGTGGCCGACCAGCGTGATCCCCAGGATCCGTGAGCGATCCACGGTGTTCAGCAGCGAATCGAGCCGTGCCACATGCTTCGGCATCGGTTTCTGTTTCGCCCCATTGAAATAGAGGTTGATCTCCGCGGTTCCTTGCGCCATGCATATTGGTACAGCCGTGAGGGCGAGCAATGCCGACATGGTCAAATGGATGAATAGGCGTAAGCGGGAGGCCTGGTTCAATGGAACATGGTGCAGGCGCAACCTTCCAACCGGGGTCCAATAGACCTGTGAGGCGTCTGTCATGTTGGCCACCAAGATCGCAAAGGAAGTGTCAGCCTCGACGCGGATCGTCCTGATCGATCCAACACATCCGGCGCATCACTTCCGGAACGGATGCCATAAGCCGATCGAAGGGCGGCCATCGCGGAGCCACATGTCATATGTGATCCAACTACGACCATCGTCACGGCACTGCGACCGCTACTGGGGCGGCAGGTAACATGATCAGCGGATCAAAGCCGCCGATCGCTGCTGGCCGTCGGAAGTGAGCACCACCCTGTAGCTCCCTTCCGCGAGTTGATCCACGGGTACGATCAGTTCGTGCTCACCGGCGGGTGCGCGGCCATCGATAAGAGTCCGCACCGACCTTCCAGTGTTGTCCACGATCCGGAGAAGTATGCTCTCCGTTGCGGGCAATGTGAACATCACGCGCACGGCCGCTTCATCGGTCGTAGGAAGTACCCTCAGTGTGGTACCTCCCGCATCGATGGATTCCGCGATCGAGGTAGGGGTTTGCACCAGATATACTTCGAACACACGTGCCGAGGCCTCGCTTTCCACCCCAGTATTGATGAAGAAAATGTTCGGGGCCGTGCTTTTGATGCCACCGATGATGTGGCCGATCAGCACACTGTCGCCGTTCAACAGGTCGGAGCGGATGATGCCCTCACCGGCCGTGGGAAGCGTGACCAGTGGGATGAACTCACCGCTCGCACCCAACAATGCCGGCATGCTGCCGATCGCACTTTCGGTGAGTGCTCCGCTCGCAGCGCGTGTCACCCGGCTGATCGTGTTCACGAACGGCACGTTCGGGTCGTCCATCAAGGTGTTGCCGTCGAAGTAGTACCGCCCGATGCCTCCGAAGAACACCGTGTGCATAGTGTTCGTCGAGCCGTCCCAGAACGCCGCATGGGCGGTGTGGTATTGGTTCAGCAATTGTTCGAACACGGGCACCACGTTCCATCCAGAGCCGTGGATGTCCAAGGTGTTGAGCCAGGGAACATCAGCGGCGTACTGGAAGACACCCGAGAACACCGTGTAGCCGGTGCTCCCGTCCGGGAACACCTGCGGTACCATGTTGTAGTCGCGGCGGTGCAATTCCATGGTGTCCACCGCTTCAGTGTAGTCCGCGATGGTCATATTCGTCCCATCGTCATCGATGCGGAATTTTCGGATGGCGTTGGTGTACTGCTGCACGAAGCCCGGTCCGAAGTCCGGACCCATCGGGTTGTACCGCCCGATGAAGCGTTGCCCGCCCACCAACTGGAAGTGATCATCGATGCGGCCCAACTGGCCACCGGTCACCTCCATACGCATGTCGGTGATCTGGCGGAAGTGCGGGGCGATCGGTTGAGCGTTGCGGATGGCGTCCATCACGCCGGGTAGATCGATCGCCGTGAGGTTCGGATGCGTGATGTGGTCCGCAGCGGTGGGAGAGTAGCCATAGCCCCCGATGACATAGAGCGTTTGGCCGCTCTGGATGAATTCCATGTTGGTGCTCTGCAACTGTTCCAGCAGCGGTTGCGGAAGCGTGGCGATGGAAGCCGACCAGACCTGCTCTGTGGCCGGGTCGATCACATAGGTTGTTGTGTTGTTGGCCGCTGCGAGGAAAGCGGCGAACGGTTGTCTGCGGTGCAGTCCATCCACCCTTCCGCCGATCACGAACCATTGTCCGGCATCCTGTCCCCATGCGAATGATTGTACACCCGGCATACCAGGGAGCTGCACTTCGTTGAGCACGAGTTCCCGCTCGCCAATGTCTTGCGCGGCAATTGGGGAAGCGGCGAGCAGGAGAATGAAAGGGCTGTATCGGAGTCGCATGTTGTTGTTATGATCGCGAAATTCACTTGCGATGGCCAGCCGCTCGGTGACGATCGTCACTGTCGGTGCGTGCAGAAGTTCGCTGCTTAGTGCCATCAACCTCTCCTTGTCATGAGCAAGCACTATGAAGTCCTCGTTATCGGGGGCGGGAACGCGGGACTCTCCGCTGCTGCCTTGTTGCTGTTGAAGAACAACAAGCTGAAGGTGGGGATCATCGAACCCTCGGCGAAGCACTACTACCAACCCGCATGGACGCTGGTGGGAGGAGGTGCCTTCAACGTAAAGGACACCGAACGGAACGAAGCCGACTTCATTCCAAAGGGTGCCGATTGGATCAAGGACAAAGTGGTGAGCTTCCAGCCGGAGTCGAACGAGGTGACCATCGGAAGCGGGGAACTGATAGGCTACGACCAACTGCTCGTCTGTCCGGGCATCCAGTTGGACTGGGGAGCGGTGAAGGGGCTCCAGGAGAGCATCGGGAAGAACGGCGTGTGCTCGAACTACAGCTTCACCCATGCCCCTTACACGTGGGAATGCATCAAGGGACTGAAGAAGGGGAAGGCGATCTTCCACAATCCGCATACGCCGGTGAAGTGCGGAGGAGCTCCCCACAAGATCATGTACCTCGCTGCCGATCACTGGCGCAAGGAGGGGCGGGTGAAGGATATGGACATCCAGTATTGGAGCGGAGGGAACAAGCTTTTCGCCGTTCCGCGATACGAGAAGACCCTGTTGAAGGTGGTGGAGCGCGGAGGCATCAAACTCAACTTCTTCTGGCGGCTGGAAGAGATCGATGGTCCGAACAAACGGGCTCGTTTCGTCGGTTTCGGCGAGAAGAACAAGAATGTTACGGAGTGGGTGGACTATGACATGCTGCATGTAACGCCGCCACAAAGCGCGCCTGACTTCATCAAGCGCAGCCCCTTGGCGAACAGCGCCGGCTGGGTCGATGTGGACAAGCACTCCCTGCGCCATGTGAAGTACCCCAACGTGTGGAGCATTGGCGATGCAGCTGCGTTGCCTACGTCGAAGACGGGTGCCGCCATCCGCAAGCAAACACCGGCAGTGGTCGCGAACATGCTCGCTGCCATGGCTGGCCAACCCCTGCCCGCGGATTATAATGGCTACACATCCTGTCCGCTCATCACCGGCTACGGCAAGCTCGTCCTCGCCGAGTTCGACTACGAGAACAAGCCCCAGGAGACTTTTCCCTTCGACCAGAGCAAGGAACGTTGGAGCATGTACCAACTAAAGCGTGAAGTGCTGCCCCGGTTGTATTGGAACTTCATCCTGCGTGGCAGGGCACAAGGGTGATCTTCGCGCACATGCCCGCATCCCCGGTGCGCTGGCACCTGACAGCCACTGTTGTTGCCTTGACCGGCATGACCCATGGGCGCCCAAGTGGTGATCACGGGAGCCATGCGGAACACCATGTTCAAGGCGATGTTCATACATCACGCCACGAACATCCATGTGCATGCGATCACAGCGGACAAGAGTTGGATGGACCACGTGGGTGGAAATGCGGTTCAAGGCATGCGCAGCGCGGTTGATGGTGACCGTTCCGTGACTTTCGTCACCTCTTCATCCCTGCGATGGGCGTCACTTTGTGGGGACTTCTCAAATCAACATCCATCATGGAGATCCCCTCAATGCCCCGTATCGGCGATCAAGCTCCCGACTTCGAGGCCCTCACCACCACCGGACCGATCAAGTTCAGCGAGTACATCAAGAACAGTTGGACCATCCTTTTTTCGCACCCGGCCGATTTCACCCCGGTATGCACCACGGAGCTTTCCGGCTTCGCACAGAACAAGGAGTGGTTCGCCAAGCGCAGTACCAAACTCATCGGCGAAAGCATCGATAGTATCCACAGCCATATTGCCTGGGTGCAGGCCGTGCGTGAGAAGACCGGTGTGTACATGGACTTCCCGATCATCGCCGATATCGACATGAAGGTGGCGCACCTCTATGGCATGCTGCACGATAACGCGAGCAGCACTGCTGCGGTGCGGGCCGTGTTCTTCATCGACCCCAAGGGCATCATCCGCCTCATCATGTACTACCCGTTGAACGTTGGCCGGAATATGGACGAGATCATGCGCGTTCTGGAAGCCATGCAGACCGTGGATGCCAACAGTTGCGCCATGCCGCTCAATTGGAAGAAAGGCGACAAGGTGATCGTGCCTCCGCCCAAGACCTTGAAGGACCTGGATGCCCGGCTCAACGAGAAGGGCATCGAGTTGATCGATTTCTACCTCGCGAAGAAGCAATTGGAGACGGTGTAGGTGGTGAGGCCGTCCCCTGTGCAGTGGTGGCTCCTTCTGGAGCCTTCGCTGTTGATTGGGCGCCTTGGTGACAAATGCTACAGAGAGCACCGGGAGGTGACGAACATCACGGTGCGGGCGGTCATCAGGTCGGAAATTTGCAGGCGGTCGATGAACGCGCAGAGTTGACACGAAGGCAATCAACCACAAACACATGACCATCAAACAGATCTACACCGGGTGCATCGCCCATGCGGCGTACTACCTGGAGAGCAACGGCGAGGCGGCCATCTTCGATCCGCTGCGTGAAGTGCAACCCTACATCGATCGAGCCGCAGCCCGCCACGCGAAGATCAAGTACGTCTTCGAAACCCATTTCCATGCTGACTTCGTAAGTGGTCATCTGGACCTGGCGACGAAGACAGGCGCAACGATCGTCTACGGACCGACCGCGAAGCCCGGTTTCGCTGCACATGTCGCGACGGACGGGGAGGTGTTCAACATCGGCAAGGCCCAGGTGAAGGTGATACACACACCGGGACACACCATGGAGAGTACCACCTACCTGGTGATCGATGAGAACGGCAAGGAGCATGGTATCATCACCGGTGACACGCTCTTCATCGGCGATGTCGGCCGCCCCGACCTGGCCCAACACGTGATCGCGGACCTAACCGAAGACAAACTTGCCGGCCACCTCTTCGATTCCCTGCGCAACAAGATCATGCCGTTGAGCGATGACCTGATCGTGTACCCGAACCACGGGGCTGGCAGCGCGTGCGGCAAGAACATGAGCAAGGAGACCACCGATACGCTGGGCAACCAGAAGCGCACCAACTACGCGCTCGACCCGAAGCTCACGAAGGAGGAGTTCAAGAAGGCGCTGCTTAGCGGTCTGGTGCCGCCTCCGGGCTATTTCCCCAAGAATGTGCTGATGAACATCCAGGGCTACGAAAGCCTCGATGCGGTGATGGCACGTGGCAAGCGACCGTTGAACGCGCACGACTTCGAGGTGGTGGCCAACGAGGAGCGACCCTTGGTGTTGGATACGCGTCCGGCTGCGGTCTTCGCGACGGGCTTCATACCGAACAGCATCAACATCGGCCTCGACAGCAACTTCGCCATGTGGGTGGGCGAGCTGATCCCCGACATCAAGCAGGCGATCCTGCTGGTGACGGAGCCCGGCAAGGAAGAAGAGAGCATGATCCGCCTGAGCCGTGTGGGCTACGACAATACCATCGGTTACCTCGACGGCGGCTTCGAAGCGTGGAAGGCCGCATGTAAGGAGGTGGACAGCGTATCGCGCATCAGCGCTGAGGAGTTCGCGAAGCGTTACACATCCAAGCCGCTCGTGTTCGATGTGCGCAAGCAGAGCGAGTTCGAGAGCGAGCATGTGGAAGGTGCGATCAACGTGCCGTTGAACCACATCAGTGAGCAACTCGCGCAGTTCCCGAAGGACAAACCTTTCATCGTGCATTGCGCCGGTGGCTACCGCAGCATGATCGCTGCCAGCATCCTGAAAGCGCGTGGTTGGGAGAACTTCGTGGACGTGGAGAGCGGCTTCGCTGGCGTCAAGAAGACCGGTGTGAAGGTGACGGAGTACGTGTGCCCGACGACCTTGCTCTGAGCAACGATTGTTCAGGTGAAGCCCCGGTCGAAAGGCCGGGGCTTCACCTTATGGATCACCCTAGTGCGCGGCGACCCGGAGTGTGACGTGTCCGGGGTCGAACCGTATCTCCTCCACATGCCCCATCAAATCCCGCTCAACGGTGATCGCATGCACATGGATGTTCGTGTCGTGATGCGTGAACACAGCTTTGTGTTCCGTGGAGAAGAAGCCGATCACCTCGGCCGCGCGATCATGAAGGTGGAAGTGCTTGTTCTCGCGGTGCGCATCATCCGGCCCATTGATCACCGTGCCGGGTACGACGTCGACGATATGCACATCGATCGCGCTGAAGTCGCCGATCAAGCGAAAGGCGAACGCCTGCCCAAGCGAACCGTAGTGCTCGGTGAGGTAGGTATCGAGTGATGCGAGGTCGATCACCGTTGGCGGCAGCGACACCTCGGTCCATTGCTCGACATGTTGGTGAACGAAGAACGGCGCACGTGTCGCCGGAGCGATCTCCACCTTCATCGCACTGTCACCCTGAGCCGTGGAGCGGAAGACCTCGCCGTCCAGCACAAGCAGCTCACCGCGCAGGTATTCAACGGGGCCGATCCCGAACGTGCCGGGACGGCCGAGACTATCCAAGCTGATGAGCCCGGCGAGCTGGCCGTTGAACATGGTGTTGCGCATGGCGCCCGTGGCGATCACGGGGCCGTTCTGCGCCCACAAAGCGTTGCACAGCATCAAGCCGGAGAGCACAGTGACGTAACGGAAGCGCATCGTGACGGCGAAGATCACGGTTCCACCGGCATACCGGAGGACCGCCAGGACGTGATACCTCCTTCCAGGCCCACCACATCGGTGAATCCTTGATCGACCAGGTATCCTCTGGCATCGGCACTGCGACGACCGGAAGCGCAATAGAGCAGGACCGGGCGTGTCTTGTCCAGGGTCGAGCTCATGGCCTCCAACTGGCCGCCGGTCCAATCCAGGTTCACGGCGTTCAGCAGGTGCCCACCCTTGAACTCGGCCGCTGTGCGCACATCGACGAGTTGTGCCGAGGCGTTGATCCTATCGGAGAAGGCGTGTGCTGGAACGGTGGTGTCCACGGCTATCGGGACGCTGCAGTTCGAGAGTAGGAATGGGAGCGCGAGGAGCAGGTTCCGCATGGTATGGAAATAAGAAGGCCGCGTGTTCGCGGCCTTCGGTTGATGATCGGATCACTTCAGGTTGTTCACGCTCGTCCATGGCCCACCGTTGTATACATCGAAGCCATGGCGCCGCAGTGTGTCTGCCGCCATGCCACTGCGCGCACCGCTGCGGCAGCAGGTGATCACCGACTTGCTCTTGTCGAGCTTTTTCAACTGGTCCTGAAGGCGGTCGAGCGGAATGTTCAGCGCACCCTTCACGTGACCGATGCGGAACTCGTCCGCCGTCCGTACATCAACGATCACAGCGCCTTCCTTGATCTTCTGGCCGAGGTCCACTTTGGGGCCGATGCCGAACAATGTCTTGAACATGGTCAATGGTGTTTGCTTGGTTCGTACAAAGATCCGGCGTTCGCGAAGCTTCGTTTGTGATGGACATCACAGAACGCGTCGCGGATCAGAACATGTAATTGATGATGAGGTCGGCGTGCAGCATGTCCACCTTGTTGAAGGACTGCTTCTCGGTGAGGGCGGAGTCTTCCATGGCCATCTTCCCGAGCATTAGCAGCTGTAGGGCCAGTCCCTTCCACCCACCACGGAATTGGTACTGGGTATTGATGGCCACCTGTGCATATGAGGGCATGGCGTACTTGTTCAGTCGCGCATCGGTTATCGCAGGCATCCGGTAAAGGCCGCCATCTACTTCGAAGCGCCAGCCGCTCCTGACGTCCTCCCAGATCAGGTTGAGCGTGGCCGCATGCACATCGCCAGCTCCTTCGTTCCGCTCCCGGGGAAGGAAGGTGAAGAAGGGATCGCGGCCCCATTCGCGTGGCATGAGGTAGCGGCCGTGGGCGGTGATGCGCGTGTAGTTCAGTTGCCAGCGGAACCTGCCGAGCACATTGCGCAAGCGCCCGCTGAAGGCGCAGGAGGCTTCGCTGGAGGGCATGTAGGCCAGGCTGTCCTCGGCGCAGGCGCCGTGTGCTGCTGGGTCTTGTCGCACGGCCATGCCCGACAGGCTCCATCGATCTTCCTTTCCACCGGCATCGAACCGGAGCAGAACCGAGTTGAAAGTGTTTTCCGTGTACACGTCCCAAAGCGTCGCGCTCAACTTGCGTGTCAGCGGTTGCTTCACTGACATGGCGAAGATCCCGGCACTCTCCAACACTTCTCCATGCGCTGATGCTTCGCCGTGTACGTTGCGGCCCGCCGGGTACACATCCATGCTCTCTGCCACGCTGAACCATTCACTGGAGCCGCGCGGTGCCACGCGGTAGAGCCATCCTCCTTCCAATGCGGTGCCCCCCCGCGTGCGGTGTTTCCCCCACAGGCCATCGAACAGGCTGGGGTGCATGCGTCCATCCTGTGTGTTGAGGAACGGCGTGTTCAGTTCCTGCTTACCGAACACCAGGTTCGTACGTCCGTTGTGCGAGAGCCAGTCCAGTTGGAATTCGAGCAGGTAGACCAGGTCATTGGTCTGGCGCGGATCGCCCACGTCGTACAAGCCGATCTCATACCGGTTCGGCAGGCCGGTCACGGGATCGGGCTGTGTAAGGTCCGAAGTGGCCAGGTGGAAGGTGTAGCCTCCGCTCAACTTGAAGCGTGCGCCCTGCCATCGCTGCGAGGTGAAACCCAGTGCACCGCCGAACGCGATGGCATGGTAGTCGGTCGGAGCACCATCATTGATGGTGAGCATGTTGTACTGGCGGAACCGGCCCTCCACTTCGCCCCGCTTCATGACGTCGTACAGTTTGCTTCTGCTGCGCAAGCTGTCGTCACTGGGGATGTCCTGCTCGCTGTGCTGGGCGTTGCCGAGGAGCGGGATCGCGGCCGAAAGGAAAATGGTCAAGCCCCATCGACCGTTGAAGGATCGATGCGCAGGTGCAGTGGTCATTGGTCAGAACCCGGCTTTGATGTAGCTCCAACCGCCCTCCTGCTGCATGCGGACCATGTCGTCATTGTTGACGGTGGCGATGGTGATGGATTCGG
>JBDTNF010000187.1:0-6718 GCA_039933875.1 Flavobacteriales bacterium
CGACCACCGAGATGCATTGGGTGGTGGGTTGCGGTGCAGTGGGCATGGACGAACTCACGGCCGATGGCTTCAGTGTTTACCCGAACCCGACACAGGGCAACCTGTTCGTGGAACTGGGTACCAAGGTGCTTGGTGATGTGCGCTTGCGCGTGATGGACATGAGCGGCCGCGTGGTGCTCGATGATCCGTTCACGGTGCACGGCGGTGGCCGCCGCACGGTGGACATGCGCGGCCTGCAAGCGGGCCAGTACATGGTGCAACTCACCACGGGCAATTGGGTGAAGACCCAACGTGTGCAGGTGCTGCGCTGAGAACGCTAGCGAGAATGAAAAGCCCCCGGGACTCCGGGGGCTTTTTCATTCCAGTGATCACTTCGTCTCGATCAACACTTCGTCGGCGAAGATCCAGGTGGTGCCGCCTTTGCCCGGGTGCCAATCAGGGCAAGGCCCCGCGTTCTTCGCCCCGATGCTGATGTAGCGCGCCTTGCTCCCCAGCACTTCGGTCCAGATCTCGAAGAGCAGCCCGTCATCGGCTTTCCGGTCCACATCATGCGCGATGGTGCGGCTGCTCCACTGGCGCTGGTTCGTGCTCCACGAAATGGTCACTTCCTTCGGCAGCCAGATCCAGCTCTTCTGGTCCTGCAGCACGCTGAGCCCAACGCGCTTCAGCTTCACCACTTTGCCCAGATCGATCATCGCCACAAGGTCCTGGTCACGGTAGCCCTGCCATTCGCTGGTGCGGAAATCGGCACCGCCACGCAATCCGTCGATCAGTGCGTTGTCGCCGCCGGCGGCGTACTGGTTGGCATACTTGCTCTCCAAGGTGATCGTGCGTGTGCCATCGGTCCGGGTGAAATGCGCGATGGCGGATCGCGGGCTGTTCCATGCACGGATCTCCGAGGTTTCGTGGATCCAGAACGACACGCTTCCTTTCGTCACGGCCCTTTCGGCACCACTGTTCACGGTATACGTGAAACTGTGGTCGCCCAGGGAGCCTATCGTGACTTGTAAGGAATCGGTGAACGTGCGCGATGAAGCTTGGACATAGGGAACCCCTGACGACATAAGGTATGCTCCGTCCAATATGGTCGGCGGATCCGCCGGGGTAGGGTGGAAGCGATCCACCATCCGCACGGTGAGGGTTCCGCCCCTCATGACCTCATCGTGGCCGATACTTAAGCCCCGGGAAGAGGTCGTTTGCATGAGATAGTTGTCCGGATGTTCTCGTTGTGCGACCAAGGAGAAGGTCCGGCCCGCTCCCACGTGAATGTCCACTTTGTCGAACAAGGGCGAGCCTCCGGCATACCGGGGTTCCCCAGGAAAAGCAGGATAAAAGCCCATCGCGCTCATCACATACCATGCGCTCATCTGGCCACAATCCTCATTGCCGATCAGCCCGTCCGGTGTGTCGTGGTAGAACTCGGTCATGATCCGGTGGACGAGTTCGGCGGTCTTGTCCGGGCGGTCGACCGCATTATAGAGGTAGGCCATGTGGTGGCTGGGCTCATTGCCTTGTGCGTATTGCCCGATCAGGCCCGTAATGTCGGCTTGCTCGCGCCCGGTGGTCGTGTTGGACGCGCTGAAGAGACGATCAAGATGATCGGCAAGCCCTGAGGTATTGCTGTAGAGCGCCTTCAACCATACATCGCCCTGTTGCACAGCACACGAATACTGCCAGGCGTTCGCTTCGGTGAAGTTGAAGTTGACCTCGAAGGGATCGAAGGGCTCCTTGAAGCCTCCGTTCGATCGTGCCTGGAAAAAGCCGGTGCGTGGATTGAAGGTGTTCTGGTAGTTCAGGCCGCGCTCATGGAAGACCCCTGCAATGCTGTCCAACCGCTCGGCCGTGCGGATGTCCCAGGATGGAAGCTGCCGCATCTCTCCGGCCATGCGGGCGATGCACCAATCGTCGTAGGCGTACTCCAGCGTTTTGCTCACGCAGTCGCTCTCATCCTCGCTGCTGATGTAGCCTTTGGTGCGGTATGCGTTCAGGCCCGGGTTGTCCTGCATGGCGCTGGCCACCATCGCTTTCAGCGCCAGTTCCGCATCGAAGTCGCGAATGCCTTTGGCGTACGCATCTGCGATCACGCTCACGCTGTGGTAGCCGATCATGCAATCGGTCTCGTTACCCCAGAGCTCCCACACCGGCAATTTGCCTCCTTGCTGGTAATGCAGCAGGAAGGTCTTGATGAAGTCGCTGGTCATCTCCGGTTCCAGGATCGTCATCAAGGGGTGGAGAGCACGGTAGGTGTCCCACAGGCTGAAGACCGTATACACATTGTGGTCAGCGTGGTGCACTTCACCGTCCATGCCGCGGTAGTTGCCATCGACGTCGTTGAAGATGTACGGGGCGACATAGCAGTGGTAGAGCGAGGTGTAGAAGATGCGCTGCTGCTCTTTCGTTCCGCCGGTTACTTCGATCTTGTCAAGCTTCTGGTTCCATGCAGCCTCGGCCTGTTTGCGCACGGCATCGAAATCCCAGTCAGGCACTTCGGCATCGAGATTCGCACGCGCGCCTTCGATGCTCACAGCGCTGATGCCCACCTTCACAATGAGTGGGGCCGAAAGCGGACCGAAGCTGTACCCGGCGATCTGGCCGACCAGGTTGGAAGGCAGAATGCCCTCGCTCCGGATGGGAGCACTGAAGCGGATGCAGAAGAACAGCCGCTGGTCCTTCGCCCATGAGGAAGAACGGCGTTCGCCAACGACCTCCGTGTCGCCCACCTTGCGGATGTTGAACGCTTTCAGGGCGTCCCTGTGTCGCAGATCAAGGGTGACACGTGCCGCTTTTCCTTTGGGGTAGGTGTAGCGATGCACCCCCACGCGCTTCGATGCCGTCAGTTCAACATCGATCTGCGGATCGTCCAGGTGCACGCGATAGTAACCCGCGTGGGCCGATTCCCGGGCATGCTGGAACTTCGACTGGCCGCCTGCTGCGAAGAACATGTCATCCGGCCCGCCGCTCATTGGCATCAATAGCACATCGCACAGGTCCGCCACCCCGGTGCCACTGAGGTGCGTGTGGCTGAAGCCGTAGATGACGCTATCGCTGTAGTGGTATCCACCGCAGCCGTCCCAATCCATCATGCCATCGGGACGCGTGTCGGGGCTCAACTGCACCAGGCCGTTCGGCACACAAGCGCCGGGGAAAGTGTGGCCATGGCCACCCGTGCCGACGAACGGGTTCACCAGATCAACAGCGTAGTTCACCTGGCCGAACGCGGCCATGCCAACGAGGATCATTGATAACACCGCGTAGGGTCGATGCATGCATCGACCGGAACGCGGTGCTGCCGGAACGAAAAGGGTAGAGCGCATGGCCCGAAGCTAATGGACGATCACAAGGTCGTGAGCGCAGCAGCCCCGAGTATCGCGGCGTCATCATCCGGCAGTGCCGAAACAGTAAGGTCCACGCGGCCCTTGTAGATGTTGAGCAGTGCTTCCTGGAAGCGTTCGCGCAACGGGGCCATCAGTAGATCACCATTCCGTGCGATACCTCCGAAGAGCACGATACGCCCAGGACCTGTGGTCGCCACGCAATTCGCCAGACCTACCGCAAGCCAGTTCACGGTGCTCTGGAATGTCCCCAGTGCGGCTTCATTTCCATCGTGCGCGGCGTCGGCGATGCAACGCACACCTTCAGTCTTCAGGACGTCCAGGTCACCGCCCAACTCAGCGTAGGTCTGTCGCATGCCGCGGATGCTCACGTAGGCCTCCAAACAGCCTTTGCGGCCGCACGTGCACAGCCGACCGTCGATGATCAGTGTCATATGCCCGAGTTCGCCGGCATTGCCAGCACTTCCCAGGACGAGTTGGCCGTTCACGATGAACCCGCTTCCAACACCCGTGCCCAGTGTTACCACGAGCAGATCGTTGTAGCCCCGGCCAGCACCGAACCGCCATTCGCCCAGGGCGGCGGCATTGGCATCGTTGCCCAACACGGCTGGCACATTGAGGCGATCCGCGATCATGCGGGCCAATGGCACATCGTATTTCCACGGCAGGTTGGGGGCCATTTCGATGATGCCCGTGTACTGGTTCGCGTTCGGGGCTCCGATGCCGACCGCGGTAACAGCCTGTCCGTGGCTATCTGCCAGCCGCTTGACCTCCGCTGCCAGTGCATCGGCGAACGCATGATCATCGATATGGCCGGTGGTACCGATCCGCGACTGGGCGACGACCCTGCCGTCGGCCACGAGACCGATCTTGCTGGTGGTGCCGCCGATATCGATACCCGCGATCATGCCAGGGGGGCGGGGTGTTTCGATCCTTTGAAACCGTACCACATCAGGTACCCATAGCACGCCAAAGGCAGCATGAAGGAAAGTGGCAACCCTGCGTCGGGATCCGTGGGGGTGGCGAGCGAATCCGCGATGATGGCCTGGAGCTTGGGGATGGCCGCGCCACCAACGATCATCATCACCAGCAGGGAGCTGCCCTGACTCGTGTCCTCCTTCAGCCCATCGATGGCCAGGGTGAAGATGTTGCTCCACATGATCGAGTTGAACAACCCGATGCCGATGATCGCCCACAACGCCCAAGGGCCATGCGTGAGAATCGAGATCAGGAGAAGGGAAGCAGCAGCGATCGCGAACAGCCCCAAGGCGCGGGAAGGGTTCGGCCCCGAGAGGATGAACGCCACCATGTTGGCGGTGATCAGCACCGCGAGCGGCCAGATATGTTGCAACTCGAAACGCGTTGACGCATTGAGCACGTAGAGCAGGATGAACATCGCCGCGCCCAAAAGGACCATGATCCCGATGCGTTTCGGGGCGCTCGTGCTCTTCGCCAATGCGATCGCGCCGAGGAAGCGGCCTGTCATGGCGCCGCCCCAATACAGGCTCAGGTAATGCTTCGCGCTGCCCTCTGGCAGGTCCAGCACGTGGGAACTACCCAGGTAGTTGATGATCAAACTGCCAATGGCCACTTCGGCACCCACGTAGCAGAAGATCGCCACCATGCCCCAGCGCAACTGCGGATGCCGGAAGGCGCTCGCGCGCGCCATGACCGATCGGGGTGGTTCAGGCAATGGGGTGAAGAACACCAATGCCGCCAGCAACAGGAAGACACCCGCATAGATCGCATAGGGATAGCGGATGGCCGCATCGCCTTGGAAGTGCTCGAAGATCAGCCAGCCGCCGAGCAAGGGCGCGAGCGTGGTGCCCAGCGAATTGAACGCCTGCGCCAGGTTCAATCTGCTGCTCGCACCTTCCGGAGAGCCGATGATGGCCACGAACGGATTGGCCGCGATCTGAAGCATGGTGAACCCCAGCCCAAGGACGAACAGGGCCCCAAGGAATCCCGCGTAACTGTGGGCATAAGAGGCTGGGATGAAGAGCCCGCATGCCGCAGCGCTGATCAACAAGCCGATGATACTGCCCCGTTTGTAGCCGATACGCTGAATGGGATCGCCGCTGGTGGCCGACAGGAGGAAGTAGATCAACGATCCGACGAAATAGGCGCCGAAGAAGCAGAACTGCACCAACAGGCTCTGGCTGTAATTCAGATGGAAGACCTCCTTCCAATGCGGGATCAACACATCGTTCATCACGGTCATGAACCCCCACATGAAGAAGAGCGTGGTGAGTACGACGAGCGGGGGTGTGGAAGTGCGCTGTTGGTCCATGGCCATGGGCACCAAAGTAGCCCGGCGGACCATACGGTCGCGAGAACTCCTCCTTCGTCCGGTCAACGACCTGCGGGAAGATCCTACCTTGGCCACGCCGCCGCCGCTCTCTCGGCCGGGGCGGGCAAATCATGAGCGATCGCAGGCAGTTCATCAAGTTGGGATTGGCGGGTACGGCCGCGCTGGCCGCAGGATGCACAGGTGCCACTTCGTCGGAAGGACAAGCACCGGCCACGGCGGGAGCGGGCGAGCCGGGTCCGTTGGTTTTGAGCACTTGGGAGCATGGCATGCCGGCCAACGCCAAGGCATGGGAAGTACTCACAGGAGGTGGCAGTGTGCTCGATGCGGTGGAACGAGGGGTCGGTGTGGTCGAGAGCGACTTCACAAACCGTAGTGTCGGCCTTGGCGGACTACCTGACCGCGACGGATATGTGACACTGGACGCCTGCATACAGGACCATGATGGACGGGCAGGTGCGGTCGCCTTTCTGCAGCAATTCGAACATCCGATCAGCGTCGCACGGGCGATCATGGAGAAAACGCCGCATGTGATGCTCGCTGGCGAAGGTGCTGAGCGCTGGGCCCTGGAGAACGGCTTTACCCGCAGAACGGTAGATATACCGGAAGTGCGTGCGCATTGGCAGGAATGGCTCAAGACCAGCGATTACAAGCCCGTGGCGAATATCGAGAACCACGACACCATCGGCATGATCGCGATGGATGCCTCAGGGAAACTCGCCGGCTCATGCACCACAAGCGGCATGGCCTACAAGATCCATGGAAGGGTGGGGGACAGTCCCATCATCGGAGCCGGACTGTTCGTGGATGGGGAGGCGGGTGCCGCCTGCGCCACGGGGGTTGGTGAACTGGTGATCCGCGTGGTGGGCAGCCATACCGTTGTGGAATTGATGCGGCAGGGGATGCTGCCCGAAGAGGCCTGCAAAGAGGCTGTGCGTCGGATCGTGCGCAAGAATCCCGACCTCAAAGGCATGCAGGTGGGGTTCCTGGCTCTTCGGAAGGATGGAGCGCACGGGGCTTGGAGCATCTATCAAGGCTTCAACTATGCCCTGCGTACCAGGGAGAGCTTGAGTCTGGT
>JBDTNF010000188.1:0-91860 GCA_039933875.1 Flavobacteriales bacterium
GTAATCCGGGTAAGCAGGAATACAAATGTAGTTCCATCCATGGCCAAGCGTAAGACCATAACGGTCTTCGAGCATCAGAAGCTGATGCTGAGCGCGAACGGGCTAATGCCCGCGCACGTGCAGCGCCTGCTGGCATGGAACGAGACCAACGGCAACCAGTACTTCAGCTTCGGCCTCAAGAGCATCACCTTCACCCAATATGTGGGCGTGATCCAGGTCGGCGACCGCGTGATCGAGGTGCTTCCTAAGGCGGACCGCACCGAGCCGGATACAGAAGAGACAAGGGACAAGTGGCAGCGTTCGTTGCTGACGATGTTGCGCGCGGTGCATGACCTGCCGCTCACGAGCACCACCGAAAGCCATTTGCAGAAGCGCCGCAGCACGGTGCTTGACTTCTTCTTCGGCCTCTACGTTCGCGATATCGAAGGCCTTGTGCGCCGTGGTTTGGTAAAACGCTATCGACGCACCAAGGCCAATAGCACCGCGCTGAAGGGTCGGCTTGATTTCCCCCGGCACATCCAGCAGAACCTCATTCACCAGGAGCGCTTCTTCGTGGAGCATCAGGTTTATGATACGGACCACCTGCTCCATGCCCTGCTCAAGAAGGCTTTGTCCATTGTGAAGGGCCTAGCGCAAGACCCGGTCATAAGCAGCCAAGCCACTGGCATCGAATGGGCCTTCGAGCAAGTCGCCGATCGCCGCATGGACCCGGTCACTCTCGACCGTATCATACTCGACCGCAAGACGGAACCGTATGCGCGGGCCATGCAACTGGCCAAGATGATCGTGCAGAACTATGCACCGGACATCAAGGGCGGCCATATGCCCTTGATCGGATTGATGTTCGACATGAATGTGCTCTTCGAGCAGTTCGTGTACCGTGTGTTGCGTAAAGCGCAGCCTGCGTTCTCAGAGCAACAACTCACGGTCCGGGGTCAAACACGGCAGAAGTTCTGGCGCAACAAGACTATTCGCCCGGACATCGTGCTGGAGTACACACAAGGTGGCGCGTCGCAGAAAGTCATCGTTGACACGAAATGGAAAGTGCCCGCCAACGGGAAACCGAACGACGCGGACTTGAAGCAGATGTTCGTGTACAACGTGCAGTTCGATGCGGCGAAGAGCGTGTTACTGTATCCGCACGTTCCAAGCTCCACGCGCTATGATGGCAGCTATGTGAACAGCGTGCGATTACCCCGGTGGGAGCACTTGTGTTGCATGGAGTACGCAGACTTGTTCAGCGATAACGGAACGATCCGCCCGAACGCAGGGAATGTGATCCTATCGGATCTCGTTCTCTCAGGGATGTAATCGTGCTATGCCGATGATTGATTTACCACCGCCACGTCCATTGCCATGAACTCCATCAACCGGTCGGTAATGTACTTGGCCCTTTCCATCCCGCCCGACCTGAAGTTCTCGTAAGCCGGCCCCTTTTCGGGAACTTGATAGAGCTGGCTTCGCAGGTTCCAAATTGGACCAGCGATCGGAACCAACTGGCTTTTCACATGGAGAATGAGCTCCTTGCGGCGTATTATGCGCGGTGTTTCCGGAAGTTCTTTGGTGTCCAGGTCGCTAAGGATCAACACCGCGCGCTCAACGATCACATACAGTTCGATCAACGTTACCGCGGTCCATCCAATGATGTGCAGTTTAGTGTTCTCATCTTCGGTATTGAGGATGGTATTCAACCATCCCTTCTCTTGGCTCCAACTTGACGTCATGTACTCGGTTACGGCTATGCACCCAGTGTTTTGCGTCCATGGTTTTCTGGTATAAGTACGAATGTCATCCTTCAAGTCTAGTATCGCGCGGGCCAGCAGGTCCATCTCCATGGTCTGTTGACTGATTCTGGCTTGATCCTTCAAAGGCTGGAGTTGCGCCGCTTGCGATTCCGCCATGGCCTGTTGGGCCTTAACGGTGTTGATCAGCTCATCACGTGTCAACTTGTATTCATTGATCTGCACGGCAAGCGTGATTATCAACAGAACCGCCGCGATCATTGCGAGTAAGGTGCCTATAGTTCCACTGACGTACTGCCCAATGTTACCGGAAGCCTGATGCAAGGCATCGCCACTACCACTGTGCATATACCACCAAAGGGCAACGCAAAGACCAGTGCCGATCAAAAGCACCCAAGGCATTGCGCGGAAGATGCGAAGGGACCATTTCGTGAGCGTGAAACGCATTTGGTCAAAGGAGCCGTGGTCGCTATCATTCTCATACGACATGGTGTGGTGGTTTGGTAACGGCCACCTCACCATCGGCATGCCAGATCCGACGATCGCAGGAACGACGGGGCTTCCTCCTGGTCACAACGCGGCTCCTGTATTCAAACCCTCCGTCGGGACCTCGCCCACGGAGTCAAGTGGTCTCTTCCAGCCCGCTCACCACCTTCAGGAGCCGGTCACCGCTTTCCCAGATCGCCTCGCGCACCTTGCGCGGCGCGATGATGCAGCCGCGCGAAGCGGTGCCTGGCTTGGAGATCGAATCGCCGTGGATCAGGAAGCCATCACGGCCTTTAGGTCGGTGCCTGGCTTGGGTTGCAGACGCAGGACGTATGGTCCGTGCTCCGCTGTCTTGTAGGGCGGTCCGGTGATGGTCCACATGCCGTGCGTCACAGGGCCCACGCCCTTTTCATACTCGTACTTCGGGTTGTTCTTCCCGCGATCATAGCCGCTGTAAAGCGCCGCACGCACACGCTTGCCCGTCGGGTCGAAGAGGACGCCTGATATCTGTTCGTAGGTCCACATGTTCGTGTCGGTCCGTTCTCTCAACGAAGCAGCGGATCACTCGTGATCCTTCCAAATTCCCAATGGGGGTATTTTACCCGGGTACACCTTCTGCGGCTCCCACCAGGAACGGGACCTATCATGGTTCGACCGTGAACTGCCCTGCGGCAGGCATGTTCGGCGGGCGGTAGTGGGGGTCGGCGGCCATGCGGTCCAGCACGCTCTGGTGTACCACAGGCATGGGGGGTACGGTGCGCCGTCGGCCATGATAGATACGCCAGGTGCTCTCCCACTTCATCGTTCCATCCACCATGTGTACCAGTTGCCGCCGCCGCTTGGGGATGAATTCCAGGATCCACCAGATGCCATGCAACGAGCGGTGGAGCATGGCTTTCGGATCGGGCGCGGCGATGTGGCCCATTACCGAGGCGGTCAACAGGCCGTTGCGTTTCGCGGCATCCACCAGCAACCCGTTGGGGCGATCGGCGGCTTCGCGCACCATCCACGCGAGCGCGATCTTGCTGAGCCCGCTGTCCCTTTCGGCGTAGCCACCACCCACATCGCAGTGTACCCCGGGGAACCAGACCTCCTTCACATCCTGCCCGGGTGCGCGCCCGGTCCATGCGTTCTGCCGGTAGAAGCACCGCCGCTCATCGAGGCTGATGGCGTGCCGCACCATATCCACTGAAGGATTGTCGCTGGTGTACGGGTAGCTGTCGTCCTTGAACGGGCTGGCGTTCCTCAGGCTCTTGACCGTATCCCACACGCCGATGAAATGGATGCGGACATCGCGCGAGTAGAGTTCCTTGAACCCCTGCGCGTGCGCGAAGTCCTTGCGTTCCAGAACGCGGAAGGCATAGGGCACCAGATTCTCAGACCCCTTGTGGAGCAAGCCACAGAAGTGTACCAGGGCGGCCAGGGCGCGAACGGTGAACGCCCCGCGGCTGAATCCGAAGAGGTGGATGCGATCGCCCGCTTCGTAGTTATCCATCAAGTATCGGTAGGCTTCGAAGAGGTTGTCCTCGAAACCAAGGCCGAAAGCCAGGCCCAGCAGTTCGGTCCACCGTCGCTTCCAGCGACTCCAAGTGCCCGGCACACCGAAGGTGCCCACCCCGGGGTCGTAGTAGACCAACTGGTGCCCGCTCCGTTCCAACATGGCGAAGAGTTTCACCACGTTGGTGTTCTCATCACCATAGCTGTTGTTCGTGCCGTCGCAGCAGATCACCAGGTTGCGTGCCATCGGCTATCCTTTTATGGTCAGTTCCACGCAAGGCAGCTTCTTGTCCGCCTTGAACACAACCCCGGCCTTTTTCCACGACGCCTTGGCAGGGCTCTTTTCCCGGTCAAGCTGGTATTTCATCAAGGAGGCCCCGATGTTCCGCAAGTGATCAGAGGAGGATGTCGACATGGAGTTCGGTTTCGGTCACCTTGTTGCCGAAGGCCGCCCGATCGGCGGCGGAGAGTGCCGATAGCTCGCTCGCGGTGGGCAGCTGCCGGGTGCTGTCCGAGAAGATCAAGCGGCCCTTGGTGCGTTCCTTCAACCGCCCCATCAGCGAAGGCCAGGGCATTGTGCGCGCATAGCCCATGGATGCGGCCTGCGACACTTCGAGCGGCACGATCGCGATCAGGTCGCGATGGATCATTTGTTCCAGGCCCTGGTCCTTCAGTGTTCCGTTGTGGCTGCAGTGGTGGCTCACCTTATAGAGCACGGTATCCTTCAGCAGGTCGGCGGTGGTCACCTTCTTCGTGCCCACCTTGAAATCGGCGTCGTGCCAGCTCAGGCAATTGCCCACCTGTGCGTCGCCGGGGAAGAGCAGAACGCGACCATCGGGGAGTTGGAAGGCGAGCGCGAGGCTGGTGTTGTTGGTGTCGCGCACAAGGGCCATGGCCAATGCCTCGAAGGAGGCGAAGCTGTCGCTGCTGAGTGTTCGCCAGGGTGCGTCCACACCGTTGTCCACGGAGGGGAAGTACTTCGCGAACGCTCCTTCGTAGGTGCTGCGCTCCTGGCTCGATGGCCGCGCGGTGGCGGCATGCGAGCGCAGTTCCGCAGGCGATGGCGCACCGCCAAGGCTCACCCCAACGGTGGGTGCGAACGGGCCACTGAAGCCCTGTTCGAAGTCGGTCCCGGCATCGGTGAAGCCGAAGGCCCGGCGCGTTTCCGGGTACACCTCGGGCGTGCGTGTGTTCGGATCGCTGGCGGCTATCTTCTTCACATCCCGGGGCGGCCCGAGCACAAAGACCTTCACCCCCGGCAGCCGGGTATCGGTATGCACCGTGTGGGGTAGGAAACAGTGCTGCTTCTTCACCCGTTTCTTCAGGTCCGCGAAGATGTCCTCCAACTTGGCGGCACCAGCGGTGGCATTGAGCTGCAGTCCGTGGAAACCGAGGAGCCCTTCGATGGCCTCGCTGCGCACCGCATTGAGGCGAAGCCCTGGACTGGCGCCCATGCGCACGGCCTCCGCCTCCACCTTCTTTTTCTTCTTGCCCAACTCGGTGCGAACGGCATCGGCCACGGTGTCCCCCTTCTTTTCGGTCCAGGCCATCCAGAGCTCGCCGATGGTGATGCCGGCCCACACATCCTTGGCCTGTTCGAAACCGGAAAGATGGTCCCAATGCTCGTGCGTGGCCACGAGCACATCCACATGGTCGTTGGTCTCCAAGGCGATGTCGCGCACCACTTCCTGCATGCGCGGGCGCGGGTTCCTGGCACCCATGCACACCCCGCAATCGATCACGATGTGGAAAGGGTTTCCGGCCACGCCCGGAAGGGTGAGCAGGAAGCAATCGCCGAGGCCTTGTCGGTACATGCGTACACGGGCCGCTGGGTTGGTCGGTGTTCTCTTCTTAGCCATGGTCCGCGTTGTTCCAGTTGTCGCCGTGCAGAAAAGCGAAGGGTTCGTTCCTCGCTGTGGCATCGTTGCCGAAGAATCGGGCACGCACGCCGACCGGTAGTTCGTTCATCACGTATTCTTCCGTTGCGGTGCGCCGCTCTTCGTCGGTGATGGGACAACGGATGCAGTAGCGCAGGGTAAGTGTATCGAGGTCCACGATGAGGGTGGAGCCTCCACGGAACTGGTAGCTGCTGCCGTCGGCCGTGCGGATGGTGCGGCGTTGTGTGAGCGTGAGCAACGCATGGTTCAAGAGCGTGCCATCGGGCCGCGACCGGAAGGCGGTACGCACCTGGTGCACCTCGAACACGGGCAGGCCGTCCTTGTCCAGGGCGATGCCGAGCTTTTGCGCATCCGGTCCGAGATACAATCCGCAGAACCGGCTGAACTCATCGAGCCGGGTGATGTTCTTGTCGCGCACCGCATCCTTGATGAACTCGTGTAGGGCCCCTTGAGCGTCCTTCGTCTTTTGCTGGATCCGATCACGCACACCTTCATAGCGCAACCAGTCCGCCTTGTCGCGCAACATCTCGAAGAGCCAGATGAGCCCCCCTGCGCGATCCTGCATGCTGGGCCAGGCCAGTTCCTCCTCCGAAAGGATCGTGACACCTTGGGCGAATATGCCGCGTTTGCGGAAAGCGTCGATCAACGCGATACGGTAGCCGTACAGGTCTTCGGGCACCATGTCGCGGTCGGCGGTGATCAAGGCCCGCAGGTAATCGCCGAACGTGATCCCCGCGGGTGGGCAGTAATCCAGCGCTCGGATGCACATGCCGAGGAATTGTTGGGCGGTCTTCGCTGCTTCATCCGCCAGGGCGTCCACGAGTAGGGTGGGCAGATCCCCATCGGGCAATACGCCGGTGCCACCGGTGGCCATGCGCACATGGCGCTTGGAGCGCTGCCGGTAAATGGTGATGAACGCTTCGAACACGGCCGCCACCAAAATGGCACCACGGTCATGGGGCTCGCGCGTGTTCGCCATGGCGGCGGGATCCACAGGCGCGCCGATGGCCGATCGCAACGAATGGTGGTTGCCGATGGCGCGTCCGAACTCCTGTGCCAGTTCCACCAGGAGATTGGGTTTGTTCAGGTCGCCGCGTGTGTGGGCCACCTCACTGCGCAGCACTTCGGGGAACGTGAAGTGCTGGAACAATGCCACCAGGTCGGCGAACGCCTCATGGAACGCGAGCGAATCGGGACTTACTGGTTCGATGTAGCGTCGGTGCATACCATCCAACAACGCATGGGTGGTCTCGTGGGCGACGATATCGTGCGATAGACAAGTGAACACCGTACTCCGCGGTGCGTGTATGCCATCATCCTCGTTCGCTTCGAAGTAGCCGAACAGGAGCGCTTTCTGCACAGGACTGTAAAAGGCGTTCGTACCGCGCAGGGCATGTGGATAGACACGCAGGCGGGGCACATCGAAGTAACGGTTGGGGTTCTCGCCGGGGGCGGGGTTTTGCTTCGGTTCCTTTCCCTGCCCCCAAAGCGCTTTCCGCCCAAGGGCCATCTCGAAATTCTTGATGGTCGTCATCACCACCGCATAGACCATCTGCTGATGGGACTGGGGCGAACTTTCAGAAGGATCAAGCCCATCCTGTGCGAGCACGAAGGGGTGTTCCAGGTCCACTGGCTCATACAGACGTTCGCTTGCCGGGTCATGGTCCACCACTTCGATGTACTCTCCGACCGGTCCGGGTTTCAACGACTCCCACGGTACGGTGAAGGTGGCTTCGTTGATGCCGGCCGTTTCCAGCACGGTACTAAGGCTGGGGTCCATCGCATAGCCACGTAACCGGCGATAAGCGGGTGGTCTTGTTACCTGGGTCATGGGGTCAGGGATGAGCTGCCGTGTTGTTCAAACGGTGAAAGGCTGCTGTGCTTCGTAGGTGGCTGACGGCGCGCCCACCACGTAATAGTTGGGTGTTTGATCGGCGGGCATGCGAGAGACGATCGCGTCACGGAAGCTCCGGTAACCCTTCTTGAACTTTCCATTGTTCCACACTTCCTTCAGCGTTTCAGTGAACAACCCGTTGCGGTCACCGTCCGACGATTCCTGGTTGTCCATACATCCTGAAATGAGCAGGCCGCTGGCCTTCACCTTCACCTTCTCACTACCGCGCGTTCGATCCTGGATGCCATCGTACAGCTTCTTGTGCGCGTCGTAAACGCGCTTACCGATCGCGGGGGGCATGAAGCGCTTCCGTCTGCCCACGGGACGCATCCGCAGCACTGTGCCGCTGTGGCATGAATCGGAGAGTACGAGAATGCGGACACCCGGGGCGAACCTGGCGTATTGCTTGTACATCTCATCATCCACCAATTCGCGGTCGTACAGGCACCAGGTCTCGTCCTTGCGATCGCGTTCATCCGAGTTCTTATCCGGTACCTGCCCGCCGTGGCCGCTGTAGGTGAGGAAGAAAATGTCGCCCGCGCGCAACTGTTTGGCCGCAGCGTTCATCACCGCGATGACCTTCTTGCTCGTGGCCGCCTTGGTCAGCAGCTTGGTGCTGCTGCCGAAGCCTCGCTTCTTCGCAAGGGCCGCCATATCGTTCGCGTCGAATTCGCATGCGGTGAGGTCGCCGCTCCATCCTTCGTACTGGATCGGGTCGACGCTGTTGAGTCCTATGTGCAGAGAGATCCCTTTGGCCATGACCTGTTGGTGTTCGTTGATGTGGTTGTTCGCTCCACTCAAATGTGCGGGTGCCTCAACGCTCATGCAATACCCGATCCCCGGTATGTGCGGGGGTATTTTACCCGGGGCGCCGTGTCCGGATTTTCTTATCAGTATGGACAGGAGCCTGGTGTCGCCGCGGGTGGTCCCGGCATAGGCCGGGTGTCATCGTCCCATGGCCATAGGTCTCGAGCCATCGGCCCTGCCAGCCATCGGCTTCGAACGCCCGCAGGATGGCGACCTCGGCGAACTGCGGGCGGCCATCAACAGTGAGCAGGTCCTTGCCGCCGAAACTGTGTACTGGTTCGGCAGCCCATTTGGTATAAGTGGGTGAGCAGAGTGGGACGTGCACTTCGCCGCCGCTGCAACTCACTGAGTGATGTGCTATGGGACGGAGACTCCCGGGAAGATGCGTCATCCGGTTCTGTTCACGGGAAGGGCGAACTCAACCCTTGCGTCGTTTGCGTCGCACCATGAGGAGGGTGGTGGCGAGCAGAAGCAGTGCCCCACCACCCCAAAGCACCAGGCCGCGTGGCAGGAAAGGTGTGCGATCGAACCCGTGTATATCCGTTCGCGTTGCGCCGGTTCCCGCATAGCGTACGAGGAACATATCATATAACCCATGGTTCGCAATGTCCAGCGAAGCTGCGGTGGGATCAAGATCCATTCGCGCGCTGTTGAACTTGCCACAGGCGAAAAGTCCATCGCGCCCGGTGATCGCCAGGTGCAGTCCGAAATCCCGCTCCATGCCTTCACTACCCCAAGAGACCCAGCGCAACGCGCCAGCCGGACCGTAGGAAGCCAGATAGTAATCCTGTATACCAAAGCTGGTGTGCTCAGCGGTCAGCGCGGGATCGGGGTCGAAGTCGCAGACCCCGTCATAGGTGCCGGTGACATAGATATTCCCTTCGTCGTCCACGCCAAGATCCTCGGGTAGGTTACTAGCATCAATACCACCTGGTGCGTAAGCACTGTGCAATGCGAACGCCCATTGAAGCATACCATCATCGTCATATTGAGCAAGAAAGGCCTTTGAGGGTTCGCCTGATACACAACTCAGAACTTGTGTCGCAGGGCCGGGATCAATGTCGATGCTGCGATTGACCAAGCCGGCCAGGTACAGATGATCCCGCTTCCATGCGATCGTTGTGAACACGTTGTTCGCACCAGCGAATTGTGCCAGCCGACGCAAGGAGCCATCCGGCCGATAGGTGGCAATGAAATTGCTCGGTTCCGTGCCTGTCAAACGGAGCCCTAATGGTTCCGGATCGAACTGGTTCTTTTCATCGGCAAGGCCGGCAACGAAGAGGTCACCGTCAGGATCCGTGGCGATATCCCAGAAGGACAGCGGTGTATTGCCCTTCATCGCACGTCCCCAGAGTATATCACCACCAGCATTGAATTTGTAGAGGGTATGTGCCGTAGTGGTCGGAGTGGTCGTTCTCGCGCACGCATAAATGAGAGGGCCTGCCGCCAGCGCCAATGAGGTTCCATAGCTGTTACCGTCATAGTGATAGTGGTGTTCCCAAACGAACGCTCCGAGACCGGAATACTTTGCGACCAATACGTCATGGTCCGTGCCCCCGGCTTCGATGTAGTGCGTCGCCGTGGAGGGATCCATATCGACGCGGCCCGTGAAAGCCCCGGTCACGTATAGGTTACCAGCACCGTCCATGGCGATATCACGCCCCTCCGCGCCAGGGATGGCGAATCCCCACTGATAAGCGCCCTCGTTATTGTATTTCGACACCACCATGCTCGATGAGCCGCCCACGCCCAGTTCCCCTCCTATTGCGTCAGGGGTCATATCCACCACGCCATTGATAATGCCGGTGATGTAGGCAGCTCCACTGGCATCAGCTACAACGGCCATCCCGAAATCCCCGCCAACGCCCCCTAAGGCTTTGGCCCACCGGGGTGCTTGCGCGGAAGCGTTCATTGCACATGCGGAAAGCGCCAATTGCAATGGAAGTCGGACCTGCCATCCCGAAGATCTCATGTGCTTGATCCGTTCAATTCGACCGCAGGCAGGTAGCTGCCACACTGGATGAAATGGACCTCGGTGCCGGGAGTAGGAAAGGGATAGCCGTTCATGGCAAGGTTGTGCAGGTCGGTATGTCTTGGATAAAGGTCATACTCGCGCATCACTCTTGCAAGGATGTCCGAGGGTCTCACTTCCGCCGTATTGCAAGGGATGCGTGCTGCATTCCCGAACTTCGGACCCACACTTGCACTACGCCGGTCAAAATCCTCATCCCATGCTTCGCACAACCCTTCTCCTCCTTACCCTCATCACCCTCACCACCTTGCGCGCCCAGGATGCGCTGAGCACCCTCACCGGCGCCGGCCCCAGCAAGCAATGGAGCGTGATCGGCAACGCCACCGCACCCAAGTGCAGCCCCGGCGATGCCACGTACACCTTCAGCGCGAAACAGGTGGCGGTCGGCACCTGCGCGGGTGGTGCATGGAAGAGCAGCAACGAGGCCCTCACCACTTGGAGCGCCGGTGGCAAAAGCGGCATCGCCTTCGGCGGATCGAAATACGAAGTGAAAAGCCTGCCCGCTACCGCACCGGCCTGCAAGGGCAATGCGAACTGCGTGCGCCTGGTCACCATGCCCGATGGCAAGACCGACGCCACGCGCACCATCTACCTCACGCACTGATGGAAGAAAAGTCCCCGAGGAAAGGCGCCGACTATTCCAAGGCGGTGGCTCCGCTGCTCACGGTGCTCGGCATCTCGGTGGGTGCGTGGCAGTTCACCAGCCAGATGAGCCACGAGAGCAAGATGGAGTTCAGCCGCAGCATGTACAACAAGAAGCTGCAGGCCTACGAGCAGGTTGGTCGCGCGGTGGGCGACCTGCTGGTGGTGCCCCACGACGAGCAGTTGTGGATAAGCGCGGGCGATACGCTGGCCTTCGACAGTTGCCTGGAACGTTTCCGCACCTGTTACTGGGGCGTGCTGCCCCTGGTGGAGGACAGCACCGTGGAAACGGCGATGATCCAGTTCAAGGATATGGCGCGGTTCTACCGCCGCGGCGAGAACGATTACCACGACCTGGCCCGCGAAGGCATGGCGCTGATGAACGCCTGCAACCGCTCGCTGGAGCAGCACTGGAGCAAGCCGAAGAAGGAGGAGTGAGCTTCTCGCGGATCGTTCGCGTCAGTGGTGCGTACCAGGTCGAACAATGTTCTTGATGGTGCTACGCAATTTGAATTCCATCGGAGCGCCTACCTCTGGATATCCGCCTGTCGGATCACGCTCCCCTGTATGGAAAGCCGACCTACCTACGAAGAGCAAGAGCTTTGATCCGACGAGCTTCTCTTTGGTACTTTCTCTTGCGATCAAGAGAAAGTACGATCCGCCGAGGATGCAGTGTAGCGCAGACCAAGTCCGCCTTGGCGCGCACCCACCTAGCCCCTCGCTCTCTACTGACTTGGCGCATTCACCTGGCCCTCCGCATTCTGCCGCCCTTGGCCAACTCACCAAGTGCAAGCCGCACGGTAGTCGCCGTACTTTCTTTTGTCGCCCAACCCTTCGATGTCGCTCAGGGCAAGTATCAAAGAAAAAGGAGGACCAGATCATCACCGCTGATCACGAACGTGAGCGTTCAACGGCATTGGATCCGCTCCCTGTTCGAGAGGTGATCCGTCGCGCGTGCGCAAACTCCCGGCGCCTTCTGTTCCCCGCTCAGGTGGGCTGCCTGTCGTGCACCCCCTCGCGCACTTCCTCCAGCAACTTCGCGTTGAAGGCGGGAAGGTCCTTCGGGCTCCGGCTCGTCACCAGGCCCTGGTCCACCACCACTTCCTGGTCGCTCCAGATGGCACCGGCGTTCTTCAGGTCGGTCTTGATGCTTCCATAGCTGGTGAGTTTCCGCCCACGCACCACATCGGCTTCGGCAAGCATCCAGGGTCCGTGGCAGATGGCGGCCACCGGTTTCTTCTGCGTGAAGAAGGCGCGCACGAAGGCCACGGCCTCGCGGCTTTGCCGCAGCTGGTCGGGATTGATCACGCCGCCGGGGAGCACCAGCGCGTCGTAATCGTCGGCCGAGACATTGGTGACCATGTGGTCCACCGCTGTGGTGCCGTGCCAATCACCGTTCTTCCAACCCTTGATGGTACCACTGGCGAGGGAGATCACGCTCGCGATGGCTCCCGCTTCTTCCAGCGCCGTGCGCGGGCTGTTGAGTTCGCTGTCCTCGTATCCGTTGGTGGCGAGAATGGCCACTCGCCTGCCTTTCAGACTGTCGTTCATGGGATGATGGGTTTTGCTGATCAGTGCTTCCGATGGTTGCTCATCCGTGCACGCCGGCCTTTGAGGGCGGCCACGCGTTCGGTCTGCGCGTTGTGCTGGAAGGATGTATGGCCGCGCATGGGGACCTTGGTGTCGGGCGTGGGGTCGAAGGTGGCATCGGGCTGCACGTCGAACTGGGCCACGGCGGTGAGCTCCTCTACCGGGGCACCGGTGGCCTCGGGCTGTTGTTGTTCAGTGACCTTGGCCTTTGGCTCTTCGTTGGCGCGTGCGCGCACCGGTACGCTCCGGGGCTTTTCTGCCTTGGGCTTCTCCATTTGGCGGGCGGGCATGGCGGCCTTCTTCATCACCGCGGCTTTCGGCGCCGGTTTCATAGTGGTCGACTTCTTCGCGACCGGTTTTTTCTGCGCGGTCTTCGCGGCACTCGCCTTGGCCACTTTCGTGCTCGTCGTTTTGGCCGATGCACCACGCTCAGCGACCTTCTTCTTCACTGCGGCTTTCGGTGCCGGCTTCCGGGCTGTCGACTTCTTCGCAGCAGGTTTCTTCTTTGCGGACTTCATGGCTTTGTGTTTCACGAAGCGCGGCGAAGTGCGTGCCATGGCGTGCTCCTTGCCACGTTCCCGCCAAACATGCACGCCATGAACAAACCACTTCCGCTCATTCTGCTGATCGCAGGACTCGCGATCATCGGCCTCGGCTTGATGAAGAAGGACGACGGCCAGGCTGAGATAGACCTCGGCAAGACGGAGATCACACTGGGCAAAAGCGACAGCGCCTTCAACCCGTATTTCATTGTGGGCGGCGTCGCTGCGGCCGCCGGTCTGGCGCTGATACTGGTGAAGAACAAAGGCTGATCGCCGTGTAGTCCGTGCACACGGTGGGTAGATCCTTCCACGCCGCCCCGCGATCAGAAATGGATCGCTAGGCCAACCCCGGTGCGCACGCCGCCGAGGGTCACACGGTACTCGGGGCGCACCAAGGCGTCCTCTTCCAGGGTATGGGCGGCGAAATGCGGCTCGGCCAGTGGCAGCGTGAGGTCCACATCGGCGAACAACGATACGTAGCGCGTGAAGTACAGTTCGGGGCGGAGCTCCACCGCGAGGCTCGCCCCCCAGGCGGTGGCACGCTGCACCACTTGGCGTGCATCCCAATTGGAGATGGCGATCGCTGGACCATAGGGCTCGTAGCCGGTGGCGCTCATCAAGATGTTGTCGCTCACAGTGTACTGTTGGTTGGCGACAAGGCCGAGTTCGGCGGCCACGTTGTGCACACGCAGACCCCAGGCAGCGTGCAAGCCGAAGCCGACATGGTGCCGACCGGCATAGGGCCTGATGGCGATCCGATGCAGCACCGACAGCGTGTTCATGGTATGCGCGAGGGTGAGCAGGTCGGCTTCGTACACGTTGGTGGTGATGGTGCCGAAGAACCAGCTGGGCGTGCTGGTGGTGGAGATGAGTTCGTTGGTCGCGTTCCACCCATGCCGCGTGGCGGCGCGGTCGTAGGCGAGCACCAGCGTGCCCCATTTACCGGGGCGGTAACCACATTCCACCCGCCAGGCCGAACCCGTGGTACCGGATCGCATGTCCTGTGGTGTCGGATCCATCAGGTTGTGCGCGTCGTAGTTGGTCATATAGGTCCCAGCCACATCCCAGCGGGTGGGCCTCGGATCCTGTGCTTGTGCCGCAGGGAAACCGCGGAGCACGATCGCGGCGGCCATCAGCCAGCGCGTGCATCGTTCGGGGGAAAGGGGTTCCATGGCATCGGGCGTTAGTTCACGGTGAAGGCGCAACCGGTGGTGCGGCCATCGGTGGCCGATGAAGCGCGCAGCAGATAAGTGCCGGGTAGCAGGGTGTGTACATCGAGCATCACGGGTTCGGTGGTCGCCACCATATTCGTGTGCAACACCAACCGGCCGGTGGCATCGAACACATCCACGTTCACCGTGCCGGTGGTGCCAGGCAAACGCAGGTTAAGGTTGGCGTGCGCCGGCACGGGCCATAGCTCGGGCTTCATCCCGGCCACATGCTCGTTCATGCCGATGGTCGCATCGTCCAGGGCGCGTGTGAAGTACGTGGTGTCACTATTCTCGAAGGGGGTGGTGTACCAGTTGGCACTGAGCCGCGCCACGACACCGCGCACGTTCGGTGCGTAGAACTCCAGGTTCTCCTGGTAGTTCACCACCGCATAGCCGCCGGCGGTGTCCAGCAGCATGGTCGTCCTATGCAGCCCCACCACCTCCATCTCCTGGCCTCCGGGCAGGCGCACCGTTCCCCAGGCATCAGCGGTCCAGCGCACGGTATCCTGGTACAATATGCCCGACCCATCCATATAGCTATAGGGGTCCTCCCAAGTGGTGCCCGCCGTCCAGGGGAAGGGCATCACCACCAAGGGGTCCACCATCTCAAAGTGGTCGTCGGGGGAGACATACCAACCGACCACCGTCCATGCGGTGGGGCTCTCGTTGTAGAACTCGGTGACCCAATCACCGGCCAGGGCCACATTGGCTTGTGGGTTGAGGCTGGCACCCGGCATGGTGTCGGGCAGCGCATAGGGCCACACGGTCGAAGAAGGGAACGTAAGACCGCTCAAGTCCCAATACTGCGCGGGGCCCGCTGCGAACGGGATGCCCGACGAGGTGAGGAGGTAGTGGCGCACATCCCCCGGCTGCGGCTGTATGCTGCTCGTGATGATGGGTTGTGCCGTACTGGCAGTGGGGAGAAGGAGGAGGAAGGCGTAGAGCTTGTTCATGGTGTGGCGATCGCTTTTCATGATCGTGGTACCAAGCAACACCCGCAGTGCGGCGATGTACTTGCACCGATCGCGCCACCTCGCGCTGCGTTCCGCATGGATCACTGATCCGCCATGCCGCGAAGGCGATCCGTCGCGTTCCGTCCCACGCAGAGGCCGGGATCAACGCATATGCCCGGTGGCTGCGAACATCGGTGGCGCGCGCCGCATGCGGCGCGGAAAAAGGCCGGCCTGTTCGCTCTGCGGGCCACGGATCCCTGCGCCATGCCCACTGCCCCGCCAGGGCTACGCGGTGTGGTTCAACTGAAGGCTCGCTGGTGGGATGCACCGTGCCGAATGGTTAGCTTCACCATCGAACCCTAACCCACCTTGTCATGAGAACGATACAACGCACACTGACCATCCTCTGCCTTGCCGCAGGCCTTGTGCCCGACGCCGTCGCACAAAGCGACTCCCCCTTCAAAGAGGGCACCGTGTACACCGTGGCCATGATCCGCACGGAGGCCAATTCGCAGGATGATTACTTGAAGTTGCTGAGCACCTACTACGTGCCGCTGATGACCAAGGCCAAAGAGCAAGGGCTGATCAAGGGCTTCACGCTGCTCAGCGGCGCCTTCGCCAACCAGGAGGACTTCGACGTGATGATGCTGGTGGAGTACGAGAGCATGGCCATGATGGATCCCGATGTGGCGCGCGAGGCGAAGTGGAAAGCGATCCGTGATGGCATGGACACCAGCATCGGTGGCAAGGAGAAGACCGATGCCATGCAGACACAGTTCGGAGGCATGCGCACGTACGTGGGCAACAAGCTCATGCGCAAGCTGGAGTTGAAGTAACCTGTAACACCGCTGACAAAAGGCCGGGACGTGTCCCGGCCTTTTGCTTTCCGCCGCGATACGTTGAGCCAGGGTAACCGACGCTGTATGGCAGGGGATGAAGATCATCGCAGGGCGCCTTACTTTGCTCGCAAGCAAAGCGAAGCATGATAAGCAATGCCGCACCTAACAGGCCAGGGGATAAGGTACTGCCTCTGCTCGCCATTGGTTTGAGCACAATCGCTCTGTTCTCGAGCTTCTATAACGGAAACATCTCGGCGATCATCATTGCCTTGATAGGGATCGCGGCCGGGGCATCCTACTTCTTGCGCAGCAAATGGTTCTTCCTGTTGATCCAACTCTGGATCTACGGACAGCTGCCATCCATTTCACGGGATAGGGAAACGGTCCTCGACGATGGTCAACGCATCACAGTCCATCAGCCCTTGCTTGATGCTGGACAAGTCTTCAAATACAGCATCGGCTTGCATTTGGGGGTCTCCAAGGGCTCACTGGATCTCGAAGTGAACTTGGTGCCTCTTGGCTTTTTGATACTCTTCCGCCTCCTCCAAAGCGGTGCGCTCATCGGAAGCATTGTGCGCATTGCGCAATTCCGACGGGATACGGATCTGAGTGACATATTCCCCCTTGAGGGCAAGGTCATACGTGTGGTAACCCTCGGGTCGGAAAAACACTGGCTGCTGATCGAACTCGGCCAGACCGTCCAGATCTCAATGCATACGATCGCTCACCTTTTGATCAGGGACAAGGAAGGAGAGATCTATCGCCCCGGGAAGGCCGGTCGTGTCTCCTACCTCGTATCGGTCCCTGACCCTGGTGTTATCCATGACGGCTCCAACAGGAAAGACCAATTCAAGTTCATTGATTGGGGTCTGGTATCGTTGAAACGGTAATCTTCACCCTCTCCCAGCGATCGATAGTTGATGGCAAAGAAGAAGAAACCCGCCCCGCGCAAGACGAAGCCTTCGCCCAGGAAGGTCGCCCGCACCGCAAAGTCCACCCCGAAGGCCTCTGCGGTGAAGAGGTCCGCGAAGACCCCGCCCCGGAAAAAGGCTGCGCCCGTGAAGCGTGGCGTAAAGGCGAAGAAACCCGCCAACCTCCTCAAGGGCATCAGCGACATCCGCCGCTTCTTCCACCGCAACGAGGTGCCGCTCTATTTCATCAGCGCCACCAACTTCAACCTGCTGGGGGCGGATGAGTGGATCAAGGGCTTCAAGTTCATCACCTACATCGACTGCTTCGATGGGCTGCACCCGAACCTGATGAGCCCGCGCACCGAGGAGCCGCACGAGGAGTTCCAGAGCATCGAGGACATCAACAACTACCTCCTCGTGCACAGTGAGGTGCGCGACTTCATCGTCTCAAGGAAGAAGAACGCGAAAGCCGGCAAGGCGATGTTCCTGATGTTCGATGAGAAGACCGAGGCGCTGGCGAAGAAGGCCGGGCTGGAAGTGATCTTCCCTTCGGCCAGAATGCGCACGTTCATGGACAACAAGGTGAACACGAACCGCGTGGCCGAGAAGGCCGGCGTGCCGTGCGTACCCTATGTCCTCAGTCCGGTGAAGAACTATGCGCACTTGAACAAAGTCGCGAGCAAATTGGGCACCGACCTCGTCGTGCAAACGCCTTTCGGGGACAGCGGTCATACCACCTTCTTCATCAAGACCGCGGAGGATTATGCCAAGTACGCCGCCGAGATCGAGGCGGAGAAGGAGTGCAAGGTGATGAAGCGCATCAACTGCCGCGGCGCCGCCATGGAAGCGTGCGTTACACGGCACGGCACCATTGTCGCACCGTTGATGACGGAGCTCGTCGGCTTCAAGGAACTCACCCCGTACAAGGGCGGCTGGTGCGGCAACGAGATCTTCGCGGACACGTTCACGCCGGCGATCCGGCGCAAGGCACGCAAGTACGCACAGCTCTTCGGCGACCAATTGCGCAAGGAGGGCTACACCGGCTACTTCGAACTGGATTACCTCATTGACCAGGACAATGGCAAGATCTACCTCGGCGAACTGAACCCGCGCATCACGGGTGCCAGCAGCATCACCAACCACGCCGTGTTCGCCCTGAGCGATGCGCCCCTGCACCTCTTCCACATCCTGGAGTGGATGAACACACCGTACGAACTGAGCGTGAACGCGCTGAACCGCCGCTGGTCGAAACCGGAGAACATCGACAGCTGGGGCCAGATGGTGATCAAGCACACGCACGACGACATCGAACGCGTGACCGAAGCACCGCGCAGCGGGATCTGGCGCATGCGCCCGGATGGGAGCATCTACTTCTGGCGCATGGACACACACCGTCGCTACGTGGAGAACGAGAACGAGGCCTTCTTCCTGCGCATCACCCGCGTGGGCGACTGGCTCTACGAAGGTGCGGACATGGGCATCCTGGTGATGCGTGGCCGCATGATGACCGACGAGTTCCAACTCACCGAGCGCGCGAAGAAGGCGCTCGCCGCGATCAAGGCGCAGTACAAGAGCGTGGCACCCGGCGCGCACGGAACCAATGGGCACGAGCACCTGTTGGAGATCGGCGGGTTCAAGATGATGTAATGAGAGTGGTGAGTGGCGAGTCGCGAGTGGTGAGTGGCAGCTGCGGGGGCAGACTCACCACTCACCACTCACTACTCGCCACTCAATAAAGAGAGAGCGATGTACGTACAACTCAAACTCGTCAAAGAGCCCTGGCCCAGCGACCGCTGGCAGACCTTCTTCGATCGCGCGTGGCCGCTGTTCCGCATCTGGTACGTGAGCGAAGGCGAGAACGCACGCCCCGACCTGGTGACGTGCCGTTCGCTGTTGGAGCTGCACATGCCGGAGCTGATCCCGGTGTACAACAGCCTGTGCCGCCTGGCGAACAACGACGACATGGCCTGCCGTTTCCTGAGCATGTGGTGTCCGCCGCCCTACATGGCCGGCTGCTCGCAAGTGGCCTGGACGAAGGGCAACCCCACGCTCATCCGCAACTACGATTTTGATCCGCGCTATTTCGATGGGCGCATGCGCTACACCGAATACTGCAAGCCGGTGATCGGCATCCAGGACAGCGGCTGGGGCTTGCTCGACGGCATGAACGCGGACGGGCTCGCCGTGGCACTGGCCTTCGGTGGACGCAAGGTGAGCGGCACCGGCTTCGGCATTCCGCTGGTGATCCGGTATGTGCTGGAGACGTGTGCCAACGTGGAAGAAGCGTGCGAGACCCTTTCGCGCATCCCCGTGCACATGGGCTACAACGTCACGGTGCTGGACAAGAGCGGCAAGTATGCCACGGTGTACATGAACCCGGACCGACCGGCGCAGGTGGTGTACCAGCAGGCGGCCACCAACCACCAGCACCAGGTGGAGTGGGACGAGTACGCCGCGTTCACGCACACCATCGAGCGCAAGCATTTCCTCGAAGCCTGCGTGGCCGAGCCCAAGTTGGACCGTGCCGCGCTCATCAAGCGCTTCCTGAAACCGCCGTTGTACAGCCAGCAATACCTGCGCGGCTTCGGCACGCTGTACACGGCGGCCTACGATGTGGGGAAGGGCAGCGTGAAGATCATCTGGCCGGAGAAGCAGGTGGAGGCCAGCTTCAAGAAGTTCGAGGAGCAGGAGGTGAAGGTGATCCTGCTGCGACCCGTCGGGCGGTACCTGGCGAAGTAAATGCGAAGAAAGGCAACCGCAAAGACGCTAAGACGCCAAGAGGAGTTCCTTTGCGCCTCTGCGCCTTGGCGGTTCACTACCACATGGTATGAACGAGAACGAACTATCAAAGCACATTGTCGATGCAGCTTTGACGGTGCACCGGGCGCTTGGACCCGGCCTGCTCGAGAGTGTCTATGAACATTGCCTTGCCTTTGAACTCCGTGAACGCAGACTTCAGGTGCTCCAACAGCAGGCATTGCCCGCGCACTACAAGGGCGTTGCGCTGGACCTTGGGTTTCGGATCGACATCTGGGTCGATGGCAAGGTGGTTGTGGAGGTCAAGGCTGTCGATGCCCTGAACGATGTCCATCTGGCCCAGGTATTGACCTACTTGAAGCTGAGCGGCAACACGCTTGGCTTGCTGGTCAATTTCAATGTCGTTCTATTAAAGAGTGGGATACGACGGGTGGTGAACGGCCTCTCGGAATAGCGTGTCTTCCTTTGCGCCTCCGCGCCTTTGCGGTTCACTCTCCACGTAGTTTCGCGTCATGTATCGCAACGCCAATTTCATCAACGGCAGCTGGATCGAGACCGGCGACAGCACCTTCAACACCGTCATCGACAAGTACCACGGCACCGAGCTGGCGCGGATACCGAACGCTACCGAGGCACAGATGGAGGAGGCGATCGCCGCTGCCTATGCGAGCCGCGATGCTGTGCGCAAGCTGAGCGCCGGTGAACGAAGCGCCAAGCTCGAAGCACTGGCCGCGTTGATAATGAAGCATGAGGACGAGCTGGCCGCGCTCATCGTGAAGGAAGGCGGCAAACCCATCGGTTACGCGAAGGCGGAGATCGCACGTTGCATCACGACAGTGAAGACCGCCGCTGCGGAGGCATTGCGCTTCACAGGCGAGAGCGTGGCGCTCGACTACGGTGCCGGTGCTGGAAAGACGGCCTTCACGAAGCGCTTCCCGATCGGCGTCATCGCGGCGATCACACCGTTCAACTTCCCCTTGAACCTCGTGCTGCACAAGGTGGCACCAGCGCTGGCTGTGGGTTGCCCGATCGTGCTGAAGCCCGCACCACAAGCCCCGCTCAGTGCGCTGGCGCTGGGCAAATTAATCGAAGAAGTGGGCTGGCCAAAGGGCGCGTTCAACGTGCTCCTGGGCGGTATTCCTGTCGCAGAGAAATTGGTGAAGGACGAGCGGGTGGCCATGCTGAGTTTCACCGGGAGCGACAAAGTGGGCTGGCACTTGAAGAGCATCTGCGGCAAGAAAAAGGTCGCCTTGGAACTGGGCGGCAATGCATCGGTGATCGTGGACGAAGGCGTCGATCTTGCGGCCATCGCGAAGACCGTTGCGATCGGTGCGAACATCTATTCCGGCCAGACCTGCATCAGCACACAGCGCATCTATGTGGTGAAGAGCGCATTCACCCAGTTCCGTGATCTGCTGGTGAAGGAATACGCCGCCCTGAAGGCCGGTGATCCCGGTGATGCGTCCGTTACCATCGGCCCGATCATAGACAAGGGCCACTTCGAACGCATCAGCGCATGGGTGGATGAAGCCGTGAAGGGTGGGGCGCAAGTACTCTCCGGCGGAAAGCCCATCGATGCGGCGCGCAACGTGTACGCGGCCACCCTGCTCACCGGAACGAAGCGGGACATGAAGGTGACTTGTGCCGAGGTCTTCGGCCCTGTGGCGATCCTGGAGGAAGTGGCGGACTTCGACGAGGCGATCGCCCGCGTGAACGATTCCACCTACGGTTTGCAGGCGGGCGTCTTCACCGATTCGGTGGCGCACATGAAGCGCGCGCATGACGAATTGGAAGTGGGCGGCATCATCGTCAACAACGTTCCAGGCTTCCGCGTGGACAGCATGCCCTACGGTGGCATCAAGGACAGTGGCCTTGGCCGCGAAGGCGTGAAGTACGCGATGGAGGAGATGAGCGAGCCGCGGCTGATCGTGTTCTGAGTACCCTCGCTCCGGCCTGCTGGCTTGGACATTGCCCGCGGGGTGATTAGTTTGGCAAGCCTTTGATCGCTTCGGCCCGGGAGACTTCGTTGCTGTGAGCTGTATTGTGCGGGGTCGTTCGTGCTGAGTCCACTAGCCCTGACCGCCATGAAGCACAACAGACCCCGCCGGAAAACCTTGATCACCTTGTTCGCCACCACGGCGGTACTTGGGCTTTCCGCCTTCGAGACCTTCGAACGCAGCAACGACGAGGGCATTGCGAAACAAGCGGTACCGGTCAGCGACTTCACCAATTTCGAGTCGGCCCATGTGCACCCGATCGACAAGACCCCTGATGGCACGAAGCTGCTGGCGGTGAACACGGGCAACAATTCGCTCGAGGTTTTCACGATCACTGCTACCGGGATCCTTCATGCAGCCACCATTCCCGTCGGTCTCGACCCCGTTACCGTTCGGGTGCGCACCAACAACGAGGCCTGGGTGGTGAACACCGTGAGCGACGAGATCAGCATCGTGGACCTCACCTTGAAGGCCACCATACGCAGTCTGGCGACCGAGAACGAACCGGCCGACGTGGTCTTCGCCGGATCGCCGCAGAAGGCTTTTGTTTCCTGTGCTGAACGGGAGAGCGTGCAGGTGTTCGACCTGGCGAACCTCAACAATGCACCGACGGAAGTGCTGCTGAAAGGCGAGCAGCCCCGCGCGTTGGCGGTGAGCCTCGACGGCAGCACGGTCTACTGTGCCTTCCTCGAGAGCGGCAACCAGACCACGGTGATCCCGGGGAACGCATTCCATGCGGCGGGATTTTGCTCCGTGCAGACGGGTGCCTGTTCCACCATTCCCAACGTGGTCGCCAACCCTGCCGGGCCTTATGCCGGAGCTGTCCCGGTCCCAAATTCGGGTGCTTCCGGTTTCAACCCGCCGATGAACCCGAACAACCCGGCGCCGCCGGGTAACAACAGCCTGGTGGTGCGCAAGAACGCCGCCGGACAGTGGATGGATGCGAACGGTCGCAACTGGACCAACCTCGTTTCCGGAGGCTTGCCCAACACCATGCGCATGGCCGGTTGGGATATGCCTGACCGTGATGTGGCGTTGATCAATGCGAACAGTCCTTCCACCGCGAGCACGACCTACAAGACCCATCTTGGCAATATCCTGATGGCCATGTCGGTGCATCCGAGCGGTGAGGTGTTCGTGGTGGGCACCGACGCCACGAACGAGATCCGTTTCGAGCCCAACCTCCGGGGCAAGTTCCTGCGTGTGAACGTTTCCCGCTTCACCACCGGCAATCCCACGATCACGGACCTGAACCCGCAGATCAACTACGGCACGCATACGTCCGCACCAGCGATCCGCCAGCAGGCGATCGGTGATCCACGCGGCATCGTTTGGAAGGCCGATGGTAGCAAGGCATACGTAACGGGCATGGGCTCCAACAACGTGATCACGATCAACGCGACCGGCGCACGCACCGTGCCCGACCCGATCGAAGTGGGAGAAGGCCCAACGGGCATCGTGCTGGATGAAGCGCGCAACCGGGCTTATGTGTTGAATAAGTTCGACGCGTCCATCTCGACCCTCGACCTTGCCACCGACAAGGAGACGGCGCGTACCGCGTTCTTCGACCCTACGCCGTTGGTGATCAAGAACGGGCGCAAACGACTATATGACACGCACCTCGGCTCGGGCCACGGTCACATCGCTTGTGGCTCCTGCCACGTGGATGGCCGCTGGGACCGCCTTGCCTGGGATCTGGGAAACCCCGCAGGGGACATGGTCACGGTGAACGACCCGGCAGGCAACAAGACCTATCACCCGATGAAGGGTTTGAAGACCACCCAATTTCTGATCGACATCATAAACCGCGGCACCGGCAAGCTTCACTGGCGCGGCGACAAGGGCGGCTTCCAGGATTTCGCCGGTGCGTTCCGCGATCTGCAGGGGAACGACGTGCCGCTCGATGTGACTGGCATGCAGGAGTTCAGTGACTTCCTCGCCGCGACGTGGTACGTGCCCAACCCCTATCGCACCATCCGGCCTGACAGCAGCGTGGCGGCTTCCGTGGAGCGGATGAACAGTCCGGACCGTGTGCGCGGTATCGGTACCAGTTTCCAGACGGTGCCCATCGCGGGTGTCAAGATCTTCGTCGCGGTCAATGTCAACTGCTCGCATTGTCACCAGACCGGATCCGGTCGCGGGCATCTACCGGGCAATGGGTCCAACACGAACCAAGGCACCCAAGTGAACATGACCCTGAACCAGAACATGGTGCCCGATCTTCGATCCGCTTACCGGAAGAACGGCTTCTTCTACAACACCACCGAGTGCACTTCAGGCTTCGGGATGATGTCCGATGGCATCTTCGCCACGGACTTCAGCCAGGCGGGCACATCGACCTACCTGGGTGACTACGAGCCGGAGTTGCTGAGTTGGTCCGGTGGCATCACCCCGGTCAACAGTCCGGGCAGCCAGACCTTCGATCTGGTGCATCCCACCCAGGATGCGCTTCCCGCCGTAGGGACACGGATGACCATCAACGGAAGCATCGGTAGTGTGAACCGGGTGACGAGCATGAAGACCTACATGGCGGAGAAGTACCCGACCGACTATGCATTGGTGGTGAAGGGCATTTACAACGGGGAACAACGCGGCTTCTACTACCTCGGCGGCAACAGCTACCAGAGCGACCTCGCCAGCCAGACGGTCACACACGCCCAATTGATCGCGTCCGCACAGGCGGGGAATCCGCTCACCTGGACGATCGTGCATCCCAGCACCAAGATCCGCCATGGCGTGGACCGCGATAGCGATGGCATCTTTGACTACGTCGATGGCGACGTGGAACTCGATCTCGCCTTGTTGCTGGAGGGGGCGATGAGCGGCACCACGATGCGCAGCGACCTGAAGACGAACGGTCTCCTCCCCAACATTGATCCGTATGGTACGGGCGCAACGCTGAGCCCGGCCCTCCTGGCGCGCAGCGGTTCCAGCGCTCCTGTTGATTGGGTGCTGGTGGAACTGCGCGATCCCACTAACAACACGACCGTGGTGGATGAGCTCGCCGCGATGGTCCTGGCGGATGGCCGCGTGGTGATGCCTTCAGGCCGGGCACCTCTATTGTTCCCGAACGCGACGCGAGGGGCGTACTACGTGGCGGTGAGACACCGCAACCACTTGGGGGCGATGACCCTGGCAACGCAACAGTTCGGGACCGGTGTGCGCGGTGTGGACTTCCGGGATCCCGCCCTGGCGACCTGGGGCACCGAAGCGCGCAAGTTCCTCAGTGGACTCTACGCGCTCTGGGCGGGCAACACATACGGCGACGGTGTGCTGCGTTACACGGGCGCGGAGAACGACCGTGACCCCATCCTCGTACGGATCGGGGGAGCCGTTCCCACAGCGACCGTGGCAGGCTACCACATCGAGGATGTGAACCTCGACGGCTCGGTGCGTTACACCGGCACCAACAATGATCGCGATCCGATCCTGGTGAACATCGGCGGTACCGTACCTACCAACACACGGACGGAACAACTGCCCTGATCCTCGATCAGGCGTCCCGCTTCTCGATCGCTTCCACCCGCTCGACCAGCTTATCGAGGTTGCGGAAATGGATGTAGCTCTTGCGGTACTTCTGCACCTCGAAGGCCGGTGAACCCATGTAAGCCTCGCCCGCTTTGGTGTTCTTGCTGATGCCGCTCTGCGCCGCGATGATGGTACCATCGGCGATCTTCAGGTGACCGATGATGCCCACCTGCCCGCTGAACATGCAGTTCTTCCCGATCTTGGTCGAACCCGCCACCACACCGCCCGCCGCGTAGTACGTGTTCTCCCCCACCTCCACATTGTGCGCGATGTGGATGAGGTTGTCGAATTTGACGCCCTTCCGCAGGATCGTCGAACCGAGCGTGGCGCGGTCGATCGCACAGTTCGCACCGATCTCCACGTCGTCCTCGATCACCACATTGCCGATCTGAGGGATCTTCTGCCCACCATCTGGACCGGTCGCGAAGCGGAACCCATCGCTCCCGATCACGGTGCCGCTGTGGATGATCGTTCGAGCACCGATCACACAGTCCGAATAGATCTTCACACCGGCGAAAAGCGTGGTGTTGTCCGCGATCGTCACGTTGTCGCCGACGTAGCACTGGGGGTAGATCTTCACGTTGTTGCCCAGCCGGACATTCTCGCCGATGAAGGCCAGCGCACCGACGTAGCAGCTATCACCCAGCTTGGCGCTCTCCGCGATCGCGGCTTGTGGCGATACGCCCTTCTTATCGAGCTTGATCTGGTTGTACATCTCCAGCACCTTCGCGAAGGCGCCCTGCGCGTCGGCCACACGCACCAACGTGGTCTTCACCGGGGCTGTTAGCGGGAACTCCTTGCCGATGATCACGACGGAGGCGGTGGTGCCGTACACGTATTGCGCGTAGGCTGGATTGGCCAGGAACGACAGTGACCCCTCGCCACCCTCCTCGATCTTCGAGAGCTTGTTGACGACGGCGTTGTCATCCCCTTCCACGGTGCCTTGGAGGAGTTGGGCGATCTGGGCGGCGGTGAATTGCATGGGGTACGATCTGATGGCGTGAAAGGTAGGGCGGCGACGTTGGTTCCTTTCGGGCGGGAGGTAACCAACGCGGGCCACCTGCCGTATCCCGAAAAAGGCCTTCCCCGAAAGGCAATGGAACCCCAACCTGAAAGCATCCCATGAAGAATCTCTTACACCCCATGACACTGCTGGCGATATTGATCGTCGGCGCCACCTTCCCCTCTGCGCAGACCTTCGCCCAAGCGGGCAGCCACCCCAAGGGCTGGTCCGTACCAACATCGCCGACCGACCCGGCGATAGCGAACGAGGCTCCAGATGGCGAAGCCAAGAACGCGGAGTATTCCTTCCAGATCAATGGCGGAAGCATCTCCACCTTCCCCATCCCAGCGATCAGCCGGCTCACCGTCGTCTACACCGCTGCCAAGGATGGAGGTCTTGTTCTGCGCTTGACCGATACGCACGGTCTTCTGGTAGCGGCGCCCATCCCGGCCCGCGTGACCGCCGGCGAAGCGCGCCAATTCTCCTTTGAGGTCGGAGGACTCGCCAATGGCACCTATGTGCTTCGCGCGCAACAGGATGGCCTCAACCTTGCCCGACGCGTGCTCGTGGCACACTAACCCACACACTACTGAACAGAAACGCCTCCTCACCGGGGCGTTTTTCGTTGGTGGGGTTACCAATGGCGAACTTCGCTTCCGTCAATGTCCAACCTCGACGTCCGGGAGAAAGTGAAGCTGCTGCCACGGCAGCCGGGCGTGTACCAATTCCTGGACGCGGAGGGCACCATCATTTATGTGGGCAAGGCCATCGACCTGCGCAGCCGGGTAGGCAGCTACTTCGGGGCGCAGGGCGGCATGAGCGGCAAGACGCTGCGTCTGGTGCGCAACATCATCGATATGCGCACCATGGTGGTGGCTACGGAATTCGATGCCCTGTTGCTCGAGAACTCGCTGATCAAGCAGCACCAACCGAAGTACAACGTCGCGCTGAAGGACGACAAGAGCTATCCCTGGATCCGCATCCGCAACGAGCGCTTTCCGCGGGTGGAGGGCATGCGCAACCCGGAACACGATGGCAGCGAGTACTTCGGTCCCTACGCCAGTGTGCGTGTGATGCGGACCGTGCTGCACATGGTGCACAAGCTCTATCGGTTGCGCACGTGCAACCTCGACCTCTCCGCGAAGAACATCGCCGCCGGCAAGTACAAGGTGTGCCTGGAATACCACATCGGGAACTGCAAAGGGCCTTGTGAGGGGAAGGTGGATGAGACCGAGCACAACGCGGCCGTGGACCAGATCCGCCAGATCGTGAAGGGCCGTGCGCGTGGTGTGATGAAGATGTTGAAGGACGCCATGCTCGAACATGCCGAGCGCCTGGAGTTCGAAAGCGCGGAGCAGTTGCGCGAACGCATCGAGCACCTTGAGCGGTTCCAGAAGCGCAACACGGTCGTAAGCACGGACATCGGCGATGTGGACGTGTTCACCATCGTCAGCGACCCGAACGGCGGGTACGTGAACTACCTGCGCGTGATCGATGGTGCGGTGGTGCACGGCATCACGGTGGAGTTGAAACGCAAGCTCGAGGAGGCCGAAGTGGAACTGTTGCAGATGGCGATCGTGGAGCTGCGGGAACGCTTCAAGAGCACGGCACCGGAGATCATCGTGCAGATGGATATCGGCCTGGCGATCCCGCACACCAAGGTCACCGTGCCGACGCGTGGAGATCGCAAGCAACTGATCGAATTGAGCGAGCGCAATGCGCGCTATTTCATGATCGACAAGCAGAAACAGGAGAAGCTCGTCGATCCCGAGGCGCACACTACCCGCATTCTCGAACAACTGAAGGCCGACCTGCGCCTCGGCGCACTACCGCACCACATCGAGTGCTTCGACAACAGCAATACGCAAGGCACCGACCCGGTGAGCGCCTGCGTGGTGTTCAAGGACGCCAAGCCGAGCAAGAAGGATTACCGCCACTTCAACATCCGAACGGTGGTGGGTTCCGATGATTTCGCGAGCATGGAGGAGGCCGTGGAGCGACGTTACAGCCGCCTGCTCACTGAAGGCGACCCGTTGCCACAGTTGGTGGTGATCGATGGTGGCAAAGGCCAATTGCATGCGGCGATGAACGTGTTCGACCGCCTCGGACTCCGCGGCAAGGTGGCGCTCATCGGTATCGCGAAGAAGCTGGAGGAGATCTACTTCCCCGGCGATCCGTACCCGTTGCACATCGACAAGCGCAGCTCGAGCTTGAAATTGATCCAGCACATGCGCAACGAGGCGCACCGCTTCGGCATTACGCACCACCGTGGCAAACGCAGCAAGCGCATCGTGCGTACGGGCTTGGAGGACATTCCCGGAATCGGGCCGGGCACGGCGAAGAAGCTGCTCACACGTTTCGGATCGATCAAGGGCATCAAGGAGGCGCTCCCTGCCGATGTGATCGCGGAGATCGGTGCGCAGAAGGCGGAGGTCGTCTTGCGCGCGTTGACCACCGCTGAGTGAATGGAACGAACACCTCACGGCCACGAAGCCCTGCGAGCAAAGGAAACCGGATCGTGTTGGTTCCTGACCCGGCAATGATCATCGGGGGCTGGCGTTAGCGGACCGAGTCATCCTCCAACAGGCATCGCATGAAGAACGCCGCTCTTCTCACAACGTTCATCCTTATTGGTAGCCTGTGCCGTTCGCAAGGCACATTGATCTCTTCCGTGGTGCAAGTGAACGCTTCGATCGCCGACCTGGCGGTGGATGGAGCGGGAAATACTTATGTGATCGGCACATTCGTCAGTACGCTGACGCTCGGCGACCTGGTGCTCACTAGCGCTGGAGCTTCCGACACCTATCTGGCCTGTCTTGGACCCAATGGCGAATGGGTGTGGGCGGAACGCATCGGTGGCACCGGGAGTGATGGCGGTACAACGGTCGCAGTGAACGGAACATACGATCTGTATGTGAGCACCTTTGTCGAAGATGGTCCCAGCTTGTCTGTTGGCACGTTGCCGGTCCCCGGGTTCCCGAACAGTGGACTGGCCCTCATGCGGATGAACACCGCTGGAGAATACCAATGGGCCACCCCCGCCTCAGTGGGGAACTTGCTGAACATTCGATCAGTCGTCACGGATCAGAACGTCTGCTACCTGGGCGGAACGGCGTTCGACCACGCCTCGCTGCAATTCGGTGCCCACGTGGTCGGCACCACGGAAGTATCGGGCTTTCTAGCTGCTTGCGATGGTGAAGGTGAATGGCTCTGGGCGAAGGAATACGGACAAAGCCTCCAGTCCTCCTGCGATGGAATTGCGACCGACCCCAGCGGCGACCTGCTAGCCACGGGGCGTTTCGGCGGACCGACCTTGACACTTGACGGGGCGAGCCTGACAGGACCTCCATTATCTCAAGAGGGCGGGGTCTACTCCTCGCCCTACATCGGGCGCTGGTCAAGCGGAGGAGAACTACAATGGCTCATCAAAGGCGACGTCGGTTCGGATGGCGATGCCAGCACGTCGAGTATTTCGGCGACTCCTGATGGTGGTTGTGCGCTAACGGGCAATTACCTGGACAGTCTTTCATTCGGCAACGCGCACTTGACGACCGGCGCGTTCTTCATGTCCGCGTTCGACGCGAGCGGTGTATGTGACATGGCGGCTGACTTCCAGCCGTTCGGTGATCCGTTCTACCCAAGCGATGCCGTTCTCCTGGATGACGGGTCGCTGTTGCATGCTGGATATTATGCCGGAGATCTCCATCTCGGCACCCTGGAACTCCTTGGGAACGGCCATGTTGCAGGCTTTGTGGGGCAATGCTCCACCGACAATGAGTGGATACTAGCAGAAAGCGCCCTGTCCACGGACCAGGCGGCGTTCCACCGGCTGGCACATAATGGCCCCCATGTCAGAGCACTAGGGCGCTTTCAACAAGCGCTGTTCATCGGCGAAGACACATATGATCCCAGCCATGGCACGTGGTTCATCGCACTGCTTGCACCATTGTCGACCGGCGTCCCGGAGGGTTTCGAAAAGAAGCCGCTGCACATGTATCCCAACCCTGCTCAAGAGCGCGTTTCCGGCGGTGTCGTGGGCGAGTCCGGGATGACCCTTCTGCGGGTCTTTGGCCCGCTTGGCAACACGGTGATCACACAATGGGTCGATGCTGCGAGTTTCGACATCGGCCTGATCGGTCTGCCCGCCGGGATCTACGTGGTCAGCGTCCGCAACTCCATCGCGCGATTCGTGAAAGAGTGATCACCTCCACGCTCCCTCCGCAGTGCGGACACCATCCCTGCCCACGTGATCGGAGGTCGCGTTGTGGTCACTGGCTGACGGAGCGTGATCCGCGTAAGTGACCCGTATCTTCCCTCACCCAAGTACGAGCACCATGCTGCGTCATCTGATCTGTCTTGTCGTTCCGACAGCCATCGCCTCGCCCGTTGTACTGAACGCGCAGGCCCCCATCTGGATCTGGGCTACCGGCTTCGAAGGGAGTGGGTACGTCCAGCTATTCGACATCGCCGAGAGTTCCAACAATGGGTGCTTCGCGCTCGGCTGGTTCGATCAGGAACTCTACCTGCCCTTCGATACGCTTGTAAGCGGCAATGGCGATCTGGCGTACTTCATCGCACACCTTGATACGCTTGGTGCGACCACGTGGGCCGCACAGTTCTCCGATCGCATCGTCTCGATGCATGGCCTGACGAACGGTGGCCTCAGTTGTTTGATCCCCTACGTGGGCAGCACCGAGGTGAATGGTCAGCTGGTCAACTCGGGCATAGCAGGCCACTCTGCGCTGGTGGTCGAATTCGATGGCACCGGTTCCATCACTTCGATGGTGAACATACCCCTCTTCCTCTGGCCGGGTGTGGTTGATCCGATCCGTACAATGCACCATGCCGAAGGGGCCGGGATCGTGGTGGGCGGTAGTTCCACGGATAGTCTGTTCGTTGCGGGTGCATGGTTGCAAGGCAGTGGGATGTTCCTGGCACGACTCACTCCTCAGGGTGATCTGATCTGGGCTCAACGTATCGGATGTGGAACCATGATCGATGGTAGCGTGCATATCGATGATCAAGGCAGGATCCTGGTCGGCGTTCCATCCGGCTGTGATCCGAATGAAAGTGACCCCTTTCCCTGGAACGGGGCCGTCTCATCGTACAGCGCTATCGGGGATCTGGAATGGCATCAGCCCTACATCATAACCCCCCTAGGTGACGTTGTCGTGATGGACCGTCGATCCAATGGCCATGCGCTGACGACCGTGCCCTACCCCATACCGGGAGGTGGTTCGGAGATCGAGGTGCAAGAGTTCAACGCGGTCGGCGAGCCCACATGGTCAGAGTACGTATCAGGAACGCCGCAAATCCCCAGCTATCCCCTGTCGATCCGGGCAACCGGGAACGGCACAACGCTGGTGAGCGGGTTCTCCGCAGGGATCACCGATTTCGGCCCTTGGACAGTAACTCCTAATGGGGCCGATGGGTACGTTGCTTCTTTGGACAGTTTGGGGAGCTGGCGCTGGGCGGTGCTGGAGACAAGTGGCAACGTCTACGGAATGTCCTGTGCGCCGGGCACCAACTCGCGCATCTACACCACCGGCTGGACGGATACCGGCGCCTTTTTCGGGAGCCATCCGGCCAACTGGGGCAATACGAGTTTGACAGGCTTCGTGGCTTGTTTGGGGGATGTCATCCTGAGCACCTCCGATGGGGGCGCTTTGAGCAGGACGCTCTCCGCATGGCCCGATCCAGCGGCGAATGTGCTCCAGATCTCCCTCAACGTCGATCTCACGCAGCTTGTGAGCGTGACCGATATCCGGGGTCGTTCGGTGACCGATCACATCGGCCGCCTTTCCCCTTCATCTTTCGATATCTCCCGCTTGTCTCCAGGCATCTATGTGCTCAGCGCGGGAGAACAGCGCATCCGCTTCGTCAAGGAGTGATCACCATTCTTCTCCCCTTCCGCAACGCGGCCACAACGTTGGGTGCTGCCATCAGCAGCATCACGACGCAGTCATTCCGCGAATGGGAAATGCTTCTGGTCGACAACGCCAGCAGCGATGAGAGCCCTGCCATCGCCAGTGAATGGTCGCTACGCGATCCGCGGATCCGCGTGATCGGAGAGCCTGCTGCCGGCATCGCCCAAGCCCTGAACACCGGGCTGAAGCATGCCACCGCGCCCCTCATCGCCCGCATGGACGCCGACGATATCGCACATCCGGAACGACTCGCACGGCAGGTGGCCTTCATGGCGGAACATCCGGAGATCGGGGTCCTGGGCACGCGCACAACGTTCGCCACCACCGTTGAAAAGAGCAGCGGTATGGCCTGGTTCGTCGACTGGCAGAACACCATCCTCTCACCGCGCGAGCACTACGTGAAGCGATTCGTGGACGCACCGTTGGCGCACCCTACGGTGTTGTTCCGGAAGGAACTGATCGATCGCTTCGGTGTATACGACACTGGTCCACTTCCCGAAGACCATGAACTCTGGTTGCGCTGGATGCACCATGGGGTGCGCTTCGCCAAGTTGCCGGAGGAATTGCTCACTTGGAACGATCACCTTCAGCGCCTCAGCCGCACGCACTCGAACTATAGCGTGGACGCCTTCTTCGCGACGAAGGCAAAATGGCTCGCCCGCTGGATCACGAGGAAATATGGGACAACCCGGCCGGTCATCATCGCTGGTACGAGCAACCTATGCCAGGAGCGTACCAGACTTCTCGCAGCGGAAGGCATCGCGATCCATGCGTTCACCGATGTAAGGCGGCGCGAAGTGTCGGGCTACGCCTTCATTCCGCACACCGAACTTCCTCCTCCAGGTGAAGCGCTCATCGTTTCGTTCATCAGCCAGCGTGGCACAGGCGATCGCATCGCGGAGTTCCTTGCCTCGCGCCAACTGGTCGAGGGCGAGGACTTCATTCTCGCAGCCTGATGAACGTCGTGCTATCTTGTTGTCGATCAAACCAAGCACCCATGTTCGCTCGTGGCGTTCTCACATGCTCCCTCGCATTGGCGGTTTCCTTCCCGCTACTGGCCCAACAACGACAGACCCTTGACCCCGATGCGATCCTGATCGGGAACCAGCCACAGGCGCATATCCTGCTCGTGGGGACCTTCCACTTCAGCTACCCGGGCCTCGATGCGCACAAGACCACCGAGACGGACCAGGTGGATGTGCTTTCACCCCAACGGCAGAAAGAACTGGCCGAGCTTGTGGATGTCATCATGCGCTTCCGACCGAATAAGATCGCCATGGAAACAGAAGGCGGTGCATTGATGCGACAGTACCGGACGCACCAGGCGGAAGGAACACCATTGGGGCGGAACGAGTACTACCAACTGGGGTTCCGGATCATGGACCTTGCCAAGATGGACACACTCTACGCCGTGGATGCCGAACCACTGGTGAACGACCTCTACGATGGTCCTGACAGTCTTCGGTACCGACCCTGGCTTGACTCCCTCTATGCAGGGTGGGATTGGGGTGGCGAGGACACGATCTCGAAACGTTACTCGGAGTTCTACCACCAGCAGGACCTGTTCGAGCGCGACCACACCCTGCTTGAATCGTTCCTCGCGTCGAACGACGACCACACGTTGGACCGTGGTTTTGGCGCCTATCTGCACGGTGGTTTCGAACTCGATGACCAACGCGGGGCCGATGTGCTCAGCATCCATTGGTACAACCGCAACCTGCGGATCTTCCGCAAGATCCAGGGGATCACCACCTCGCCTGACGATCGCATCCTCGTGCTCTTCGGTGCGGGACACATGGGCATCTTGAAGCATCTCTTCGAATGCTCGCCGCAATACAAGCGTGTACGGTTGAGCGAGTTGGTGGAACACTGATCCACGCACCGCTACCTTGGTGCACATGGCAACCGAAGCGGCTTGGGAGATCGGTGATGTGGAGAACCGACTGGCGGCGCTCCGTCAACACTTCGACAGCGGTGCGACAACGTCCTATGCCGTGCGACGCGACGCCTTGAAGTCACTGGGCAAGGCCTTGAAGAAGAACGAGGCGGCGATCCTCGAGGCCATGCGCCTGGACATGGGCAAGCCGGCGTTCGAGGCCTACATGAGCGAATTGGGGGTGCTGTACGGTGAGCTCGCGCACACATTGAAACACCTGAAGGAATGGATGCGGCCGCAGCATGTGAGAACACCGTTCGCGATCCAGGTGGCCAGCAGCGCGGTGCATCACGAGCCCTTGGGCGTTGTGCTCATCATCGGTCCGTGGAACTACCCCTTGCAATTGCTGATAGCCCCCTTGATCGGCGCGCTCGCGGCCGGGAACTGTGCCATCGTGAAGCCCAGCAACGAAGCGCCACACACAGCAGCGGTGACCGAACGGATCATCGCGGAAGCCTTCGCGCGGGAACACGTCACGGTGGTCCAGGGTCCGGGCAGCGTTGTCGGCCCGCAGCTGATCGAACGCTTCCGGTTCGACCACATTTTCTTTACGGGCAGCCCTCCAGTGGGCCGAAGGATCATGGCGATGGCCGCACCACACTTAACGCCGGTCACTCTGGAGCTCGGCGGTAAGAGCCCGGCGATCGTCGACCACCAGGCGGACCTAAAAGTGGCCGCGAAGCGCATCGCCTGGGCCAAGTATTTCAATGCCGGGCAGACCTGTATCAGTCCCGACCACGCACTGGTGCATGCCGATGTGATGGAGCCCTTCCTCGCTGCGTTCGCCGAACATGTGCGCGCGTTCTTCGGCGACGACCCGAAGAAAAGCCCGCACTTCGCACGCCTCATCAACGCGAAGCGGTTCAACATCGTGAAGGGCTATTTGCAGCATGGCCATATTCATCTCGGCGGGCAGCACGATGAAGCGGAGCGCTACATCGCGCCGACCGTGCTCACCGATCTGCCGCTCGATAGTCCGCCGATGCATGAGGAAATCTTCGGGCCGGTACTTCCTGTGATCCCCTGGAGGGAGAAGGAGGAAGTGCTGGACATGGTCCGCCGTAATCCGTTCCCCCTATCGACCTATGTCTTCACGAGCAACAGCGCGACCGCGCGGTTCTTCACCGAGCGCATCCCCTTCGGCGGCGGCTGCGTGAATCATTGCATGCTGCACTTCGGGAATTCGGATCTACCGTTCGGTGGCGTGGGCCACAGCGGCATGGGGCGCTACCACGGCCGCAACAGCTTCGACGTGTTCTCGCATCAGAAGGGGATCGTCACCAGCAGCACACTGATCGACCCGGGGGTGCAGTATCCGCCTTACAGCGGCCGTAAGGAAAAGGTGTTGCGCTGGGTCCTGAAGTGACCTTCACGCCTCCAGCACGCGCTCGGCGCGTTTCGGGCGCAGGCGATCACGCACAAGCGCCAGGTACTGTTGGTCGCATTCCAATGTCGCGGTGCACAGCACGGGCTGCTCGTTGGTCCAGTGCCGGTAGTTCAGCACACCTTCGCGCGCGCAGAACTCGTCCATGTGCTTGAGGAAATGCGTTGCTGTAACGGGCGCATCGGGGCCGAAGAAATCCCAGTGGAAGCGGAGGAGTGCCATGGCGTCGACGACGTCATCCGGTCGATCGGATGAGGTGCTCGAATGTAACCGCGCGATCGACCGAAGTGGCATCCACCACTCACCGACTTGCCAGCGATGCCCAGCTTGACCATCTTCGGCACCCGAGAAATGGACGCGCTCCTCATTTTCCTTCTGGCCACCGTGGTGAGTTTCATCGGCTCCTTACAGGCCGGCCTGGTGAACACCGCTGTGTTGGCGACCACCCTGCGTTCCGGGAAACATGCCGGTCGTTCGCTGGCCCTCGGTGGCGCGATCCCCGAGTTCCTCTATGCCGGGCTCGCCTTCGCTTTCGGCACATGGATCACCATGCTCTCGAGCGACCATCCGGTCGCGCTGAAATGGGCCGCCGCTTCAACACTGTTCGCGATGGGCATCTACTTCCTATTCTTCTTCAAGCTGCATCTGGACCGACCAGGGAAGGTCTCCGGCGGTATCTGGAAAGGATTGCTGATCGGCCTGGCGAACCCCCAGTTGCTCCTGTTCTGGTGCGGTGTGAAACTCTCCCTCCACACCTTCGGGATCACGGCCAGCGGTCCTGATGTCCTGCTCGGGTTCGCCTTGGGAGCGTTCGCGGGGGCACTGGTCCTACTACTGCTCCTGGTGCATTGGGGGAACCGCGCGAAGGACCGGATGCATGTGAAGACCCTCACCTGGGCCTTCCGCCTCATGGGTATCGCATTGATCGTGGGCGGGCTCTTCGCGCTCCGCTGAGATACCATACAGGCACGCGCAAGAAACGGAGCGTGATACCGAAATGCTCTTCGCAACGCGCGATCAGTGTTCCCAGCGGAACGGGGTGATGACCTTGCGCGCGCAGCGCTCTGCTCAATCGTGGAAGATGGGCCACGTGCCGAAGCAGTTCTCGCCAACAACCGATGATGCCCATCGCGGGGTCGTAGACATGGCCGGGTTCGCTCGAAACACCGTTCAGTTCGAGGATCGTGAAGCGCCCTTGCTGGAGCGCTTCTTCGCTCGGTGAGCGCACATCGAGCCGGCCATAGTATATCCCTTCCGTTCCATCCATCAGCGCATCCACCGCCTCCGTCAAGGCCGGAGTGGCCAGGTGGCGGGCATCCAGGAAACTCGTTCCGCGGCAGTGATTCCCGATCGGTTCCACCACCACGCGCTCGTTCCTCATCGGCACATGCGCGAGCAAGTCCGCCTTATAGTCGCTGAGCCGTTGGACCTGTTTGCGACCGCGCAAGGTGGCTCGCAGCAACTGCGCCACCGTTGAGCGACCATCGCCAACGACAGCAAGGAAGCGCTTGCCCGTGATCGAGAGCAATGTGGCCCTCCCCGTTGCCGGGTCCTTCATGACCATCAGCCCATACTCATGTTCCCACGGGACCAGTTCCTGGAGCAGAAGCGGGGCCCGTTGATCAGCCAGCACCGTCCGCAGGGCCCCCTCATGCTCTATGCGCTGCACACCATCCCCGCGTTCACCGGTATCTGGTTTGACCATGTGCGGGAACGAAAGACCGACCGTTCGCATACGCGACAGCACCTCGTCCGTCGGTGTGCCGGGTTCGATCAGCAATGTGGTCGGATAGGACCCCTTGGGCAACAGCGCATAGATCTCGGATTTGCGCTCCCCAAAAAACCCGCCCATGTCGATGGCAGGGTTCACATTGGTGAAGAAGACCAGGCTCCGGTTGCGGATAGCGTGCAGGAGCAGCCCTGGAAGGACGGGCATGTAGATGAGGTACCACGGCCAGTACTCGTGGTTCCAGCGCGCGAAGGGTCCCTCCCCCGAACGGCGCATCAACGCGCTTGATGATTGCGCGTGCTCGCAGCCACGCCGAGATCCTCTGGGACCGCCACATGCGGCAGGTGCTGCCCCAGCGCGATGCGTATCATGGCCAGGTGATGCACCCCATGATCGGCGAGATAGGCCAATTCACGCTTCAATGTGGTCTCCTGAACGGACCAAGGCGAGGGAGCTGGCAACTCACTCTCCATGCGTAGTGTCCTGTCGCCGGTGATCTCTTTGAGCAGGCTGATGCTGCGCACCGCACAGGCACGGGCAGCGACCACCTCGGAACCGATCAGCGGGTTGCGTTGGCGACGATCGTAGCTGAAGATCGGATCTTCCATGTTCACCAACAAGCATTCATAGAATTCAAGGATATGGCGCATGTGTTGCCCGATGCTACTGCCGAACAAGAGGGCGAACGGCCGCGAAAGTTCCTCGTTGGTGAGCTGGTGCAGGATCCCGTCGATCTTGCGCAGCACGGTCGTGTTGTACGCGATAAGCTCTTTCATGCCTTGTGGGCGTTACGCTTGCTGAATATGGTCATGAACAGGCCCTGCACGCGTGCCCGTTCGCGCACCAGCACCATGATCGAAAGTGCGGCCACCGTGACCGCCAGGGCGAACAAGAGCCCACCATCGCCCTGTACCTCGACACCCAGCACAGTGAGATGGCTCACGATCGCGCCCGCCATAACACCCAAGGCGAGGGCCGCCCCCATCCAGGCGAAGGCGGGCCATAACAACAGCACGGCCGCGATGAGTTCGGCGATACCCGAACCGATGCGCCCGACAGGTTCCAGGCCCAATGTGCTGAAGATGTGGACCGACTCCGGGGCGGCGGTGAACTTGAAGAAGAGCGTTTGTGCAAGGATCGCTGCGGCGATCACATTGGGCAGTTTGCCCAGCCAGTGTCGAAGGGTCGGGTTCATCGTGGGTGTGTTGGTGGGTTGATGCTATTCGCTGTGCTTGAAAGCCGCCCAGTGCTCATCCGCCGCACGGTGCAACCGGGTCGCGTCCTTATTCCAACTCGTGAGCGTGTTGTTGAAGAACGCATTGTAGAAGAGGAACACCTTGCCATCGATGGTCGTGAACGTTCCCGGATCCACGGTTACTTTCTCGTTGTTGGCACCGATGGCGTACGCGCAGTACCCCCCGTATTGCGGCAGATACTTCTCTGCCTCCAGGCGGAACAACTCCTGATGCGTCTTCGTGGCGAAGTGGAAGGTGGCTCCCTTGTATGTCAACGAGAACTCCGGGTTCCCCTTCACTGCTTTCCTGTCAACGAAGTAGGCCACAGGATCATAGCCCTCGACCCACAGTCCTTGCGCGTTCACATTGAAGAACGGCTTAAGCTTGCTTTGGCCTTGAACAGCGGGAAAGAAGAGCAGGGCAAAGGCGGCTAGCAGGGCGTGTTTCATCGGTCTCGCGTACGGCCAGGAACAAGGAGATCTCCGGGCCGGTGACCGGTAGTCACGGCCGGAAGTGATTCCTGACAAGTGGATCGGGAGGGCGTCTGAGGACGTTCAGGCGAGCTGATCGCTTAGCAGGCGCATCTCAATGGCGGGGGCGATGCGTTCGTAAAGCATCCGGTACGTGGCCTCGCAGATCGGCATATGCACGCCGAGTTTCGCATTGATGGCATGCACGCACTTCACCGCGTAGTAACCCTCGGCGATCATGTTCATCTCCATCTGCGCGGCCTTCACGCCATAGCCCTTGCCCACCATGGTGCCGAACTCCCGGTTGCGGCTGAAGGTGCTGTAGGCGGTCACCAGCAGATCACCGAGGTAGGCGGGTTCATTGATGTCACGCTCGATCGGATGCACGGCCTTCACGAAGCGATCGATCTCCTGGATGGCCCGGCTCACCAACACCGCGCGGAAATTGTCACCATATCCAAGGCCCACGCTGATCCCCGAACAGACCGCGATCACGTTCTTCAGGATCGCCGCGTACTCGGTGCCGTAGATGTCATCGCTCAAGGCGGTCTTCATGAAGCGGCCGCTGAGCGCATCGCCCATCAACTTCGCCTTAGCGGCGTTCTGGCTGGCAATGGTGAGGTAGCTCAGGCGCTCCAAGGCGACCTCCTCCGCGTGGCAAGGGCCGCAGATCACACCGAAATCCGCCTTCGCGATACCCCAGCGCTCGAAGAGGTACTCCCCCACGATCTGGTTCGTCTCCGGCACGATCCCCTTCACCGCACTGAACACGGTCTTCCCTTCCAATTCCGATGGATCCAGTTGCTCCATGGTCGCTTTCAAGAACGCACTGGGTACGGCGACCACCAACACGTCGGCGCTCTTCACCACCGCATGGATATCGCTGTCCATGGCAAGTCGTTGTACATCGAACTGTGCCGCACTGATGTACCGCGGATTGTGGCCGTACTTGGCGATGTGTGCGATGGTCTCCGGTTTGCGCACCCACCAGCCCACACGCTCCTGCGTGCCGCTGAGCAGCTTCACCAAAGCGGTGCCCCAAGAGCCGGCACCGATCACCGCTATACGAGGCGTCGCCATCAGAACGTAACGTCTATGGTTACCTCCTTGCCGGCACGGAGCACCTTCACCGGTGCCGTATCCCCTTTCTCGAACGCGCTCAGTGCCTTCATGTAGCTCATCATATCGCTCACCTCGACCGTCCCGAGCTTCACCACCACGTCGCCCACGAGCAACCCTGCATTGGATGCGGGCTTCCCTTCGGTGATGCCATCGATGCGCATGCCCCTGCCATCGTAGAGGTAATCCGGTACCACACCCAATGTCACTTTGAAACGTGGAGCCTCCTCCTGGTTCGCGTCCGCCGTCTTGGTGAACACGAGCTTCCCATCGTCGTTGAGGTTCGTCACAAGCGCCTCGATGAAGCGCGTGATACGCAGCATACCATCGTAGTTGATCTTCTCCTCATCGTCGCTGGGCTTGTGGTAGTCGGCATGCGAACCGGTGAAGAAGTGGATCGCGGGCACGCCTTGCAGGTAGAAGCTCGTATGGTCGCTTGGGCCTACCCCACCTGCACTCGTCCTGATGGTGAGCGTGTCGCCATCGATCTGTCGGCGTTTGCCAGGGCTCTGGATCTCCCGGGGGCGTCGCAGTTCCGTAAGTACACTATCCCAAATCGGCGAAGTGCCGGTACCGTTGATCGCCAGCCGACGTGCGCTGTCCAGGCGCCCGACCATGTCCAGGTTGATCATGTAGTTGAGCGTGCTGATCGGCAGCGTGGGGTGCTTCGTCCAGTAGTTCGAACCGTACAGCCCTTTCTCTTCGCCACTGAAGGCGATGAACAGGTAATCGTTCGCGCGGGCCTGGTCCATTTCAGCGAGGTCGCGCGCCAGTTGCATCATCACCGCCACGCCGCTCGCATTGTCGTCCGCTCCGTTGTGTATCGCCGGATCACCGCGGTACAGCGAACCTTCATCGCCATAGCCCAGGTGGTCCAGGTGCGCACCGATCACCACCACGTTATCCTTACCGTTGTCGAGCAGCCCCACCACGTTGTACCCGGTCTTTTGGGGCCGGTCGATGTTCACGTTCATCGCGACGGGATTGCCGGTCACGATAAGGTCCTCCACCTTCCCTGTGAGGAATACCACGGGCACGCCACATCCCTGCACCTTGGCCGATAGCTCCGGTCCGGGCGCCTCAACATTGGGGTCATCGTTATAGAAGACCACCCCCACCGCGCCCATGGCCATGGCCTTCTCAGCGCGTGCATGCAGGTCGTGGTACGCCAGGAATTTGCTGTGCGGATGAATGCCATCCGGCGAACCGATCGCGATGGCGGCCACGAAGCCCTTCACCTCCACCCCGTCGTAATCCAGACGGCCCAGTTCCGGAGCCTGGATCCCAAAGCCCACCTTCACCAACTTGCCACGCACAGCGCCCGTGCTGGAGAAAGCCATGGGAAAGAACTGTTCGCCCAACTTCATCCGCTTGCGCCCGACCTGCAACGCGTTCACGGCACCGAGCACCGGTTGTGCGTTGAAGGTGAAGGCCTGCAGGTAAGTGGCGCGATCGCCATAGGGCATCAGGCCCACGTTGCCGAATTTCGCCGCGATGTAATCCACCGCGAGCTTCTCGCCGGGTGTGCCCGTTTCGCGGCCTTCGAGCCGATCACTGGCGAGGTATTTCACATCGTAGCGCATCTGGTCAAGTACATCGGCATCGGGCATCAGTTGCGCGCGCAGCGCGCACGGAGATACCACGACAAGCAGAAGCAGGACGGAACGAGGGGTCTTCATTGGGGCACCGAAGATATTCGTCGGCATACCTTCGATGTGCGGGCATCGTTCGAACTGATGCCCCCATGACCATCTCCCCATGAAACGCTTCTTAGTCGCCATCGCTGGTGTACTGTCATTCCTCTACTTGTGCAATCCGACTTTCGGGCTTTTGGAGTTCCTGCCCGACAATATCCCCTTGATCGGCAATGTCGATGAAGCGACCGCGACGATGGTGCTGCTCGGCGCGCTCCGCTATTTCGGCTGGGACCTGACGAACTTGTTCCTGAAGCGTCCGGCCATCGACTTCGGTACACAACAGCGCTGAGCATGCGTGGGCCGGCCTATGCGATCCTCGTTCTGGCATTGTGGGGCTGCGCATCCCATGAGACTTCGATAACGAACAAGTGGGCTGACGATCGCTTGTGGTCAGTACTTGATGCACAGGACCATCGCGACACCGATCGGCTCTGCGCTCTACTGAAGGATAGTTCGGCGGTCGTTCGCGAAGCGGCGGCCATGGCCTTCGCGTCGGTGCAGGACAGCTTGGCGCGGCCATGCCTCATTGGATCCTTGAAAGATGGTGATGGCCATGTGCGTGCGAGTGCGGCCTATGCACTGGGCCTGGTGGCGGATAGCATTTCACTCGTTGAGTTGAACAAAGCTTCGGACACCGAACAGGACACGGCCGTGCAGCGGGTGATGGTGGAGGTGGGTTTCCGGGCCGAGCTGGCCTTGCGCAAACACGACGCCACCTGGCTGATCAGCTTCCTCGAAAGCGACGACCCTGACATCCGCACGCGTTCAGCCCAATCCCTGGCGCGCCTTCCCAAGGAAGAATCGGCCGCGGTGGCGAACGATGTGATGCATGCCGTGGGTGTTGAGCAAGACCAGAACGTGCGCACGTTCCTGGTGGCGGCACTGAAACACAACACCACCATGGAGGTCACCGATAAGCTGAAGGCGCTGGCGGCAGGTGACAGCCTGCCCATGGTCCGAGTGGCCGCACTCCGGGCGCTCGGCGCGAAGCAGGACCCTACAGAAGCCGTGTTCTTCGTGGACCGGCTGCACGACGCCGACCAGGGTGCGCGACAAACCGCAGTAGAACAACTGCAGCGCATTGAGGGCACGATCGATGGCGAGACACTGTGGAAGGCCGCGCAGGAACACCCCGATCCTCGCATCAAGGTGCCGCTCTGCGAACTGGTGATGGAACATGGTGATGAAGCGACCAAAGCCGCATGCGCCACGTTACTGTCGAAGTTGGCCGAAGGCGATGGTGACCCTTACTTGAACGCGGCGCTGATCCAGGCGCGATCGAGCACCCTTGCACTGGACACACTGATCGGTTGGATGCGACCACCCCGGTCGGCTCCGGAACGTCAGGCCGCTTTTGCGGCGGCGCTGGCCAACGTTCGTGGAACGATGATGCACGCACGGTACGCTTCACGCGAAGCGCAATACGCGGGTCTCGCCAGCGTCGGCCGGGCAGCACTCTTATCCGGCGATGCGGGCCTTGTTGCTGCTGCGGCCGAAGAGCTGGTCAAGGAAGAAGGTGATGTGATCGCCTTGCTGATGGACAAGGACACCGAACAACACGCTTTCGCTTCGTTGCTACCGATCCGTGACCTCGAGGCGCATCAACTCCTTGAGGAAGCCATCGCGAAACGCGATGGCCTTGCGCCGCCCAAGCACAAGGGACCTGCGTTCAACCATCCGATCTCCCGGGAACGGCTGATGCACCTGAGCGAAGGACAACAGTACCGGATCACAACGACCAAGGGCGAGATCGTCCTCGCGCTGGAACCGGGTGCGGCGCCGGGCAGTTGTGTCGCGTTCGATTCGCTCGTCACTGCGGGATATTACAACGGCAAGGCCTTCCACCGCGTCATCGCCAATTTCGTAGCGCAGGGTGGCTGCCCGCGTGGCGACGGCTACGGCAGCATGGACTGGACCTTGCGCACGGAGATCGGTACGCAAGGATTCGAGGCGGGTGCGGTCGGCCTGGCTTCCGCAGGACGCGATACGGAGAGCTGCCAGTTCTTCATTACCCTGGCGCCAGCACCACACCTCGATGGCCACTACACGCGCTTCGCCCATGTGGTGAGCGGACTGGCTGTGGCGCGCGACCTTCAGGTGGGCGATGTGATGGAGCGAGTGGTGCGGATGCCGTAGTCCGTTCCGGACAAATGCGCTCAACGAACCGGGAACAAGCGCTTCCATTCTTCACCCAGCGCCGCACTGAACACTTGTGCACCGCGATAGTTCACGTGCGATGTGTTGAAGAAATGATCGTCGGGCAGCGGGTATCGGCCAAAGTCAAGGACGGTGATGTTCGGAAGCGCATCCAACATGCGCAGGTATTCTGTAGCGGCCTCCATCCCTTTGTAGTTGGCGAAATACGAAGCGTGGTACGGGGCCACCACGATCACGATCGGGCGACTGGAAGACCGCAGAAGCCGAAGGAACGTACTGTCAACACCTGTTGGATCGGTCCACACATCCCTTGATCGGAAGCGCCGTGTGATCATCCTGCTGAACCGTTCCGTCGATGCTGGCGTATTGTCGAACACCCCGCCATCGGAGCGCACGTTGCCTGTTGAGCGCTCCCCCATACGGGTCTTGAAGTACTCACCGTACAGACCGAAAAAGCGCAGGCCGGGAACGCGATGGTACCAATGCATTTCACCTCGGGCGTATGCACTGATCTCCGCATGATGCAGGTTCGGCACGAAGTGGGCCATGTTGCCCACCTCAGTTCGGAAGAATTCATAGTCCCAGTTGACGATGATCGGTGTCGTGCGCGCCTTGCGCAACTCCCGTTCCAGCATCACTTCCACAAAGCCATGCTCGGTGCGTTCGATGCCATAGTTGAATGCGTTCCTGTTGATCAGGTCGGGCACATAGCATCCTGCAGCGCGCGAGGAACCGAGGATCGCGACCTCGGTCGGGTCCTCTTCCTCGAACATGCGCTGGATCTTATACGCACCCGCTGATCGCGACGGCATCACAAATGCACGCATCACCACCTCGTCGAGCACCCACGCCCCTGCCAGTATGCCCGCGATCACAGGCAACACAAGGCGCAGCAACGCCCGTCTAGAACTGGAAGTAGATGAAGTCGCCGCCATTGCGTCCGAGCAGGATGATGGTCAGGGTGGTGATCACAATGAAGGTGCGCGGCCAACGTAAGCGCAGATCGTAAGGGAGCCGATAGCTGAACGCCAGCAAAGCCATCACGGCAAGCCCGGTAACCGGTGCGAGCGAACTGTCCTCGACAGCCAGTGCCGCGCGCGTCCAATTCCCATCGAAGCGCAGCATCCCCTGCAGGATGCTCATCGCTTGCTGTACGTTCTCGGCGCGGAAGAACACCCACGCGATCGTAACGAGGAAGGCTGTGAAGGCGATGTTCAGGACGCGTTGCATCCGCGGGATGCGATGGAGACCGGTCGCTTTCGCCACGGCGGCACGTGGTCGCTCGAGCACCATCCCGAAAACGAAGTAGAGACCATGCAGCAGGCCCCAAATGATGAAAGTCCAGTTCGCTCCATGCCAGAGCCCGCTGATCAGGAAGGTGATCAACAGGTTGTAGTACCAGCGCCAGCGCACCACCCGGTTTCCGCCGAGGGGGATGTACACGTAGTCCCTGAACCAACTCGAGAGGGAAATATGCCAGCGCGACCAGAACTCGGAAATGGAAGCGGAGAGATAAGGCCTGCGGAAATTCTCCATCAGGTCGAAACCCAGGACCCTGGCCGTTCCCACAGCGATATCGGAATACCCGGAGAAGTCGCAATAGATCTGCACCGCGAAGAAGACGGTGGCCAGGATCAACGACAGGCTTGTCGCAGTTCCCGCATGGCCATAGACGGCATCCACATACACAGCCAGCTGATCGGCCACCACCACTTTCTTGAAGAACCCGTAGGTGATCTTCACGAGCCCCCACTCCACGCCGTCGTACCGGAACCGCTTCGTCTCGTGGAACTGATGCAACATGGAACGGCCGCGTTCGATCGGCCCGGCCACCAACTGGGGGAAGAACATCACGAAGAGCGCGAAGATCCCGGCATGCCGCTCCGCCTTCAGGTCGCCGCGATACACATCGACCGTATAGCTGATGCTCTGGAACGTATGGAACGACAACCCGATCGGCAGGAGGATGCCCAGGTCCGGCACCCCATAGCCGAGACCGGCCGAGCGGAACAATTCCCCGATGTTCTGGTTGAGGAAGTTCCAATACTTGAACACGGCGAGCACGCTCACATTGGCGACGATGCTGGCCAGCAGGAACAGGCGTTTGCGCTCCCCGCTGCTGCCCTCGATCAGTATCCCGGACACATAGTCCACCGCGATGGTGAAGGCTAAAATGAGAATGTACACCGGCACGAAGGCCATGTAGAAATAGCAACTCGCACCCAACAGCAACAGCCAGCGGAAACGGTGCGGAAGCAGGTAGTACGCCACGCACACCAGTGGGAAGAAGACGAGGAAGGCGCTTGAGTTGAACAGCATGGCGCCTGCTGGTTCACTCGAACTTCTCGGGGCGCATTTGCGGGAAGAGCAGGACCTCCTGGATGGCTGGATTGTTCGTGAGCACCATCACAAGACGATCGAGTCCGATGCCCACGCCGCTCGTCGGCGGCATGCCGTACTCCAAAGCGCGAAGGAAATCCTGATCGATGAACATCGCCTCATCGTCGCCGCGCTGCTGCAACTTCAACTGCTCCTCGAATCGCTCGCGCTGATCGATCGGGTCGTTCAACTCGCTGTAGGCATTGGCCAGTTCGAAGCCGTTCACAAACAGCTCAAAGCGCTCGGTGAGGCGTGCATCATCGCGGTGCTTCTTGCACAGCGGACTCATTTCCACCGGGAAGTCGGTGACGAACGTTGGCTGGATCAGCTCAGGCTGCACCAATGCGCTGAAGAGTTCATCGATCAATTTGCCCTTCCCCATGCTTGCCTCCACATGGATGTTGTTCGCGGCACACAGCGAACGCAAGCCGGGCTCGTCCATCTCCAGCACGTCCTTGCCGGTCTTCTCCTGGATGGAACCGCACATGGTGATGCGCTTGAAGGGCGCGGTGAACTGGATCGTGTTCTGTTGGAAGGTGGCCGCGGACGAACCATTGGCCGCGATGGCCACACGCTCGAGCATGCGCTCCATGAAATTCATCATCCAGCGGTAGTCCTTGTACGCCACGTAGAGCTCCATAATGGTGAACTCCGGATTGTGCGTGCGGTCCATACCCTCATTGCGGAAGTTGCGGCTGAACTCGAACACGCCCTGGAAGCCGCCTACGATGAGGCGTTTCAGATAGAGTTCGTTCGCGATGCGCATGTACAACTTCGTGTCGAGCGCGTTGTGGTGCGTCTCGAACGGCCGCGCCGCTGCGCCGCCCGGAATGGGCTGCAATACGGGCGTGTCCACTTCGAGGTAGCCCGCTTCGTCCATCGTGGCGCGCATGGCAGTGACGATGCGCGAACGCTTCAGGAAAGTCCCGCGCACGCCCTCGTTCACGATCAGGTCCACATAGCGCATGCGGTAGCGCTGCTCGGGGTCGGTGAACGCGTCGAACACATTGCCCGCCTCATCGGTCTTCACCACAGGCAACGGACGCAGCGCCTTGCTCAACACGGTCAGTTCCTTCACGTGAACAGTGATCTCCCCGGTACGCGTCCTGAACACATGTCCCTTCACCCCGATGAAGTCACCGAGGTGAAGCAGATGCCTCCACACCTCGTCGTACATGGCCTTGTCCTCTCCGGGCGCCACCTCGTCGCGCGCCACGTAGATCTGCTGGTCGCCGGTGTGATCGCGCAACACGGCGAAGCTGGCCTTGCCCATCACCCGCACGCTCATGATCCGCCCGGCGATGGTCACCTGGGCCGGTTCTCCTTCTTCCTTGAACAGTCCCTTGACCTCCAGGGCTGTGCTGTTCACAGGGTATTCAGCGGCGGGGAAGGGCTCGATGCCAAGGGCGCGGAGCTTCTGCAGCGCCTCGCGGCGAACGAGCTCCTGGTCGGAAAGGGCGTGGGACATGGACGGAATTGCGAATGGGTGGCGAAGATACCCAGCAACCCCGGGCGACGGCCGTGCGTACCACGCGCCTAATTTCGCCCTCGCATCAACAGCACCATGGAGCAACTCATCGACGCATTCCCCCGCCAACTCAAGGAAGCCTTGGAGATCGGCCGCAAGGCCACACTGAAGGCCCCGGGCGGGCCTTACGCCAACGTCGTTGTGACCGGACTTGGCGGCAGCGGCATCGGCGGGCGCATCGCAGCGCAGTTGACGCACAAGGAAGCCAAGTGCCCCATCGAGGTCTACAACAACTACTACCTGCCGGGCTATGTGAACCACAAGAGCCTGGTGATCGCCTGTAGCTATAGTGGGAATACCGAAGAGACCCTAGCGGCGATGGAACAAGCCCTGGCCAAGGGTGCCCGTGTGGTCGTCATCACCAGTGGCGGCACCATGCTGGAGATGGCCAAGGCGAAAGGCCTTGACCATATCGTGATCCCCGGCGGCAATCCGCCGCGCACCATGCTCGCCTATTCGCTGGTGCAACAGTTCTTCGTATTGCACCACTTCGGCATCATCGGCGATGGCTTCGAGGGTGCGATCAAAACCACCGCGCTGATGCTGGAGCAGGACAAGGAGGACATCAAGAAGGCGGCGCAGGACCTCACCGAGAAACTCCTGGGCAAGCGCCTGGTGATCTACAGCGAAGCCAACACCGAGGCCGTGAGCATCCGTTTCCGCCAGCAGGTGAACGAGAACAGCAAGGAACTCTGCTGGCACCACGCCATCCCCGAGATGAACCACAACGAGTTGGTGGGCTGGGCCGGTGGTGACAAGAGCCTTGCCGTGGTGATCTTCCGTCACAAGGAGGACCACGAGCGCACGCAAATGCGCATGGAGATCAACAAGAGCATCTTCGAGAAGTACACCCCGCACGTCCACGAAGTGTGGAGCAAGGGCGACACGGCCTTCGCGCGCCAGTTGTACTTGATCAACCTGGGCGACTGGGTAAGCTTGTACTGGGCGGTGAAGAAGGGCGTCGACCCCAGCGAGATCGCGGTGATCAACATGCTCAAGGGCAAGCTGGCTGAGGTGAAGTAAGTAGCGGCGAGTTGTGAGTGGAGAGGGAGTGCCACGTGGCATTCACTCTCCACTCATCACTTACTACTCGCCACTCTCTGCGATCTTTGCCCCCCGTGCGAACAGTTCTTTTCCAAGACCTCGGCCTGATCGACTACGCGGAAGCGTGGGACCTGCAGACGAGCCTCTTCCAGGCTACGATCGACCGGAAGATCGCCAACCGCAACCTACCCGAAGATCAGCGGATCCTCACCGAGGACCACCTGCTCTTCTGTGAGCATCCGCATGTGTATACGCTTGGCAAGAGTGGCAAAGAGTCACACTTGCTATTGAACGAGCAAGGCCTTCGTGAACGGGGCGTGCAGTTCTTCCCGATCGATCGCGGCGGCGACATCACCTACCATGGACCAGGGCAGATCGTGGGTTACCCCATCTTCGATCTTGATCACCACTTCACGGACATCCATCGCTTCTTGCGCACACTTGAAGAGGCGGTGATCGGCACACTGGAGGCTTATGGCATCAAGGCTGGACGCATTGAGGGTCTCACCGGTGTATGGTTGGATGGGACGGATCCGTTCAAGGCACGCAAGATCTGTGCGTTCGGCATTCGCGCCAGCCGCTGGGTGACCATGCACGGCTTTGCGTTCAATGTGAACACCGACCTCGGCTTCTTCGAGAACATCGTGCCGTGCGGGATCGCTGACAAGGGCGTGACCAGCATGGCGAAGGAACTGGGTGGGCCGGTGGACATCGAAGAAGTGAAACAGCGTTTGAGGTTGGAATTGGCGGACCTCTTCGATGTGGAGCTTGAATACTTGTGATCTTGGACTGATTCCTGCTCACTGCATCTCGCACCTGCGCGCCGTATTCGGTGGTATTACATACCTTCCCCTTCCATGGGTTCCAACCACACTGCACGTTCGCTCATTAGTGCCGCGGCAGCGACTTTAATACTAGCGCACGGTTCCAAAGCCCAATTCTCCTCGGCTATTGTCGTGGACGGGGATGCGGACCATGCCATTTCGCTTGCTGTGGCGGATATCAACGGGGACACTGACCCGGACCTCGTGTATGCTACTCGGGCCCCATCAGGTGGGATATACTGGCGGGCCAGCGATGGTGCGGGAAATTTCGGTCCACCACAAGAGGTTTCCGTCGAGGCATATCTCGAGGAGCTCGAAGCCGTTGATATCGATAGTGATGGCGATATCGATATCGTATGCACAAAAGATGGAACCCAAGCATGCGTAGTGCTCCTGCGCAACACAGGCGGCGGCACGAATTGGGTGCGCACCATACCTATGACCGGTTTAGTTCCCCGCACCATATGCACCTTGGATTTTGATGGTGATGGTGACATCGACATTGTCAGTGGGACAGGGAGTAGTCCGTATGCAGGTCTCATGTGGTCCAAGAACCTGGGCGGGGGTAGTTTCAGCATGGTCTTTACTCCGATCGACCCTGACGTGGATGGTCTGAAATGCGTTCGCACAGGTGATATGGATGGGGATGGAGACCGCGACATTGTAGCCGCATACGACTACCCGAACGAGATCGGCTGGTATGCCAATACTGGAGATGTCAGCGTCCTCAATCGACAGGTGATCACCAACGAGGTCTTGAATCCCATGTGTATCGACCTTGCGGATCTCGATGGTGACGGTGATCTGGACGTTCTTTCTGCCTCGCACGATGATGGCAAGATCGCTTGGTACGCGAACGATGGCGTCGGTCAATTCGGTCTCCAACAGGTGCTCGATGTGGCGGTGTACTCGGCGATATGTGTTCTCGCCGCGGACCTGAACAGCGACGGACTCATGGACATAATCGCACCGGCTGCTGGAAAGATCGTGTGGTACAAAGCCCTGGCACCAGGGGTCTTCAGTGATGCGATCGTTGCTGGCTTCAACCAGCTCACAGACGCCGCTGTGTCCGATCTTGATCAGGACGGAGATCTCGACCTTTTGTTCACGTCAGCCGGTTCTGATCTGGTGGCCTGGTACGAGAATTACATCGGGAGCCCATTCGAAATTGTTGGGAATGTTTTCGTGGATGAGGATGGCAGCATTTCGCCAACCGCTGGTGATGTGATGTTGCCTTGGCTAACAGTGGTGTCCGACCCGTTCGTGTCCTATCCGATGACCGGCGACAGCGGGTCCTATGTCTTTCATGTCGTGCCGGGGACTTATGCCGTCGACCTCCCCCCTCCGGGACCATTCTGGACCGTGGAGCCAGCCGGATATGTTGCGAGCGTTGACAGTTCTGCTATGACAAGCGAGGGGAATGATTTCATTCTCACCTCGATTATAGATACCTCCCTTGTAAGCGCGTCGCTCACCTGGTCTCCGGCCCCTTGTGGTGGTGTGACATCTGTGTGGCTATCCTATTCCAATGAGGGAACAAGGATCGAGCAAGGAAATATCACACTTCAACTGGACTCGCATTATGTCTATCTCTCCGCCGACCCTCCCCCGGATTCTGTTGAGGAGGCCATGTTGACATGGACATACGATTCACTGTTGTATTTCGAAGTACGCCGGATCCGGTTGGAGGTGTTAAAACCGACCTCCCTCTACCAGGGAATTCCCCTTCTTTCTTCGATCCACATGACAGCGCTTAATGAAATGAGCGACACGCTAGCTGCTTTCCATTTCAATTCTCAGGGGATCCATCTCTGTGCGTTCGATCCAAATGACAAGTATGTCATCCCGGGCGGGTATGGCGAGCACCATGCTGTTGACGTTCATCAGTCAGGTCTCGACTACACCATACGATTCCAGAACACTGGAACAGCACCTGCGTTCAATGTCATGCTTCTTGACTCGTTGTCTCCAAGCCTGGACTGGTCGAGCCTCCGCTTGCTGGGTTATTCACATACCCCGAGCAGTATTCGCATTGAGCACGATGGCCAATTGGTCATTCAGTTTGATAATATCATGTTGCCCGACAGCTCCTCTAATCAAGCTGGCAGCCAAGGATTCATCTCATTCCATCTCAACCTGATACCTGATCTCCCCCATCTGACCGAGATCGCGAATAGCGCACAGATCCACTTTGACTACAACGAACCGGTCGTGACGAACACGACGCTTACAACATTGGTTGATTGTGACCTGTGGCAACCGCAGATCATCACGCTTATGACGAACGTGTTGCAGGTTCCCGAGGGGGATGGATACACATGGTATCTCAATGGCGAACCTCTCCCGGGCGATACGAGCCAATTGCTGTTGATCGACGTTCCCGGGACTTACACGGCCGAAGTGACCAGCGAATATGGCTGCACAAGCGCAACGGATCCTGTGCAGATCATTGTACTCGAAATCCCGGAGATCGATGCCCTGAGCATGGCCGTTGTTCCGAATCCCTTCAGCAGCGAGACGCGAGTACTGTTCGGTGAACCTCTTACATCCGAGCATCGCGTCGAGTTGCTCGATTTGAACGGCCGTGCCGTCCGATCACTTTTTGGGTCCGGGACCGACCAACTCGTTTTGACACGCGAAGGCCTGCCTGCGGGAATGTATGTGCTACGCGTGAACAGCGACAACGGGTATCGCGGTTCGCTGCGCCTCGTGATCGAATAGGGCTGGCGGGACTCGGCCGCCGATGCCGGATCGGCCGCCTCACTACCTTCGACCCAAGCCCACCGCCATGCGTTCCCTTATCCGCTTCATCCTGTGGTTCGCCGCGATCGTCGTGCTGCTGATCTCGGTATTGTACATCACCGGTAACGACCACTTGGTGCGCGGAGTGCGCTATACCTATCTGATCGGCCGCAACGGGCCCGAGATCGACGATCGCGGCTTCTTCCCCTACACCACCATCCGGGCCGAGGACCCACAACCCTGGCCGCAAGGCGCGCGCTATGGAAAATTGAAGCTCAGCCCCGCACAGGAAAAGGAACTGCGGGAGTTGTACTCCGTCGGTTTCGCGGTGTTCCAGGACGACAGCCTGATCTTCGAACAGTACTGGAGCGGCTGGGATGCGGACAGCGTGAGCAACAGCTTCAGCGTGGCGAAGAGCTACATCAGCGTACTCACCGGTATCGCCATGAAGGAGGGTGTGATCGACAATGTGTTCCAGCCGGTGGCCGATTTCCTGCCCGAGTTCAAGGACGAGTGCCACAGCAAGATCACCCTCTGGAACCTGCTTACCATGAGCACGGGGCTTGACTGGAGTGAGAGCGGGAAGGATCCGTTCAGTGACAACGCGAAAGGGTACTACGGCACCCAGGTGCGCGAATTGAGCCTGGCGCAACCATGCCGCGACGAATCCGGGAAGGAGTTCGACTACATCAGCGGCAGCACGCAGATCATGGCGGAAGTGCTGGAGGCCGCGTACGGCCGACCCCTGGACGACCTCGTACGTGAGAAGATCTGGGGCCCACTTGGTTGCGAGCACGATGCCTATTGGGGCAAGGACCGCGCGGACGGCGACTTCAAGGCCTTCTGCTGCCTCTATGCCACCGCGCGCGATTTCGGCCGCATCGGGCAGCTATACCTCGACAGCGGCATGTGGAAAGGCAAGCGTATCCTACCGGTTGAATACTGGCAGGCATCCATCACACCCGCCGCGCTCGATGACAAGGGTTCACGCAACCAGCGCTATGGGTACTACTGGTGGCTGGCGGAGGTGGATGGAGAACCGATCCAATACTGCCGTGGCTTCCACGGAGAGTACGTGGTGGTGATACCGAGCGAGCGACTCGTCTTCGTGCGTACCGGCATGAAACGCGAGGAGGTGAACGCCACAGGACATCCGACGGACGTGTTCAAGTGGATCGCGATCGCTCGCGAACTGGCCGCTCGTTGATCCCATCATCCGATCTTTGTCCTCACACCCACAGGGTGTTGACGACGTTATGCGCAAGGACATCCACCCGCCCAAGGTCGAAGGCATCGCCATGGCAGTGGTGCGCGAGGCCGATGAGGAGGGCGAAGAGGCGTGGTATGTGTACTTGATCAACCAGCGTGATGTGACGTTGGAGAACGTGCTGGTGAGTTCGCGCGGCTATGGTGAGCTGGGGGGCGAAACACGCAAGACCAGCGAAATGCGTCACTTCCTGGGCCAGCTGGGCCCGAAGAGTTGGGCGCGCATCGAACGCATCGTGGAGGACGTGTTCCCGCTGAACAACCAATACTGGCTCAGCTATTACGTGGGCCATGACCTGCACGACAAGAAGTACATCTTCCTGCCCGAGAGCATCCAGGAGGAGAACTTCACCATGCTCCCGCTGATGAACAAGCGCGGCGTGATGATCCAATAACCGAATCTTGAAAACTGGAAAAGGAAGGCAGAAACACGAAACCGGGAGGCGGATGCATTCTTTCTACTTTCAGCTTTCCTAGTTCATCTCTTCCCCGCCATGCGCCCCGAACAAGCCCGTGACCTGAGCAAGGTGCTGTTCCTCGATATCGAGACCGTACCACAGACCTACGATTGGAGCGCGTTGGACGAACGCACCGCGAAACTCTTCAGCGACAAGACGCGATTCGAACAAGAGCGGAACGAGAAAAGTGCGGAGGAACTCTACGCGGAAAAGGGCGGTATCCTCGCCGAGTTCGGCAAGATCATCTGCATCGGTGTCGGCTCGTTGCACAAGCAGGACGATGGGTTGGCGCTGCGTGTCACTTCGTTCCACGCCGATGACGAGGCCGCTGTCCTCGCGCGGTTCGTGGACCTCTTGAACAAGCACTACAACACCGATGAGCATTGGCTATGCGGCCACAACGGCAAAGAGTTCGACTTCCCGTGGATCGCGCGCCGCTGCGTGGTGCACCACATCAAGCTGCCCAAATTGCTGGACATCGCCGGCCTGAAGCCCTGGGAGGTGGGCCACCTGGACACGATGAACCTCTGGAGCTTCGGCGATCGCAAGGCCTACACTTCGCTCGCACTGCTCACGCATATCCTCGGCATTCCGACACCGAAGGACGACATCTCCGGCGCCGATGTCGCGCGTGTGTACTACGAGGACAAGGACCTCGAGCGGATCGCCGCCTACTGCAAGAAGGACGTGGTGGCGACCGCGCAACTCTTTCTGCGGCTTACGGGGCGGGAGCTGATCCAGGGGTCGGGCATAACGTTGGTATAGATCCTCCGGGTTCATGGTGTCTGGCGGCTCGTAGACTTGCACAGCCTTCCCATGTCCGCTCTCCGCTCTCTTCCCAGCACAGCGCCTACCACCAGGATCTGGTCCGCCATCCTGACGGTCGCCATGATCGCCTTCCTCTACGCGTTCTACGCGCCGGTGTTCAAGTGGCCGAACAGTATGCTCTTCAGCGGAGAGGGCGATGGCCTGAAGAATTACTTCACGTATGTGTGGCATGTGGACCATGATGCTGCCCCACTCCACTTCGGCGGGTCGAATTATCCCTACGGCGATCATGTGTTCTTCACAGATGGACATCCGCTGCTGAGCTGGGTTTTGCGGAGCCTCCCCTTCCTCGCCCCGTTCAAGATCGCCATCGTGAACATGAGCCTTGTGTTCGGACTGGTCTTGTGCGCCTGGTGCCTGTTCGCGATCCTGCACCGATCAGGTGTCCCTCCATGGGCGGCGGCGCTTGGTGCCTTCGGACTCACCGTTCTGGAGCCGCAGATCTTCCGCATGAGCGGACATCTGGCCCTGGCCCATTGCTGGATATTCCCGCTCACGTGGTACCTGCTCCTGCGCACCAGGGACGGCACACGCCGCTGGCTCTGGGCGGGCCTTTCCGGTGCATCGGTATTGGTCGCTTTCCTCATCCATCCCTACCTGGGAATGATGAACGCGATGTTCGTCGTTGGATACTACGCGTGGCTGCTGTTCTCGCGCTGGCGTGCGAACTGGAAGCAATGGACAACCTACGCTGAGCCACTGCTCATCGCCGTGCTGCCCATGGTGCTGTTCATGCTATTGCTCACCAGCAGTGACGCTGCCCTGGACCGTCCGGACAAACCCTACATGGCAGCGGCCTATGTCACGCATCCGTTCAGCCTGCTCGTAGCCACACACCCACCTTTGAGCGTCGTGTTCTTCAAGTTCTTCCGTTACGAGAAGCTGGACTGGGAGACGTGGTGTTACCTCGGTTCTGCTTCGGTGCTCATGCTCGTGATCGTTGCCGGAGTTCAGGTCAAGCGATGGGCGGTGCGCTCCGATGAACGCGGTGCACATGACGATCTGGACATCTCGCTCGGAGCAGCGTTTTTGGTGTTGCTCTTCGCCATGAACATGTGGCAGGATCTTTTCGGGAAGTGGTTCCCTATGCTCGCGCAGTTCCGTGCCACGGGTCGGTTCGCATGGGCCTTCTACTACGTCTGCGGAGTGTTCAGCACGGTGCGGGCCTACCAGTACCTCTACCTGCGCGGAACGGCACGACGCGCGATCGCTGCGGTCGTGTTCATAACGCTCATCGGCTTGTACACCGTCGAGGGATGGGACCAGCACCTGAGAATGTCCGCAGCGATAGTGAACACGCCGAATTTGTTCGAGCCGCACACCGGGGAGGAGGACTTCGCGGCACTCGTCTCAGCGACCATCGCATCGGAAGCCAACGCGATCATCCCACTCCCTTATGTGCACGTGGGCTCGGACCGGTACCAAAAAGACGGAACGGAGAAACTCCTTGCGCTGGCCTACCCGCTCGCTTTTCGAACCAACACACCCTTGATGGCCGGGGCCACCATCCGCACTTCCTTGCAACGGACACGCGCCCTTATGGCGCTGCTCACACCCCTGACCTTCCCGAAGACGGTGGCCCAGGATGTTCCCGCTGACGCGCGCTTTCTTCTTCTTTGGAGCAAGGAGGCATTGGAACCGGAAGAGGAGCGGCTTTGGCAGCGCGGAACACCAGTTTTCGAGAATGGTATCGCAGCCCTGCGCATCATCAGCGCCAGTGACCTGTTCGCCTGCGATCAAGAGGCTCGCTCAAAACAGTTCGAAATGCAGCGCACCTCGATGGTCAAGCGCGATGGTTGGCTGTTCTCCTTGAGCGACACGACCGTCAGCCGGATACTTCTGGATCGTGCGTGGTCACCTGGCGAGGCTGCGGGCCGCGCGAGCAGCCTGCCGGAGTACAACACATTGTTCGAGCTGGCGCCCGGATCACTCGATAGCGCATTGACCTACGAGGCCAGCTTCATCTACCATGCTGTTGGCACTGACGCCCTGAACATCTCCCTGATCCTGGAGAACAGTCTTGGTGATGGGAGCGATACGCAATGGGAGGTTGTTCGCAATCTGCGCACGCTACCCATGCAGTTCGAGGACCGCACCATTGCAACGGTCACATTCAAGCCCGCACATCCTGATCGACGGTACAAGCTCTACTTGCATGGGTACAATGAGCTCAAGGACCCCTACGAGGTCGATCACCTCTTGCTTCGGCCACTGGGCGTGGATGCCTGGCGCGAGGGTCAATGGAACGGGATGCCGTCGGTCTTCTTCAACAACATCCCACTGAGCCCGGCGGCCTATGCTGCGCCCGCTCCGACGGTGAAGTGAACATCACCCCGCACCGGACGTTCACCTCACACGAAGCACACGTGTGGTCTCGACACGGAAGTCCGAGAGCCTGAAGCCCAGGCCCGAACGGTTCCACATGTAAAGTGTGCTGCGCATGCCGATGTCCCGACCTGGCAGGCGATAGTGGATGCTGAAGCCGCCATTGGTCACCGACCGCGACCAATAGATCGATCGGCCCGCTGAGTTCTCCTCGGTGAACACCAGTTCCGCATTGTTGCCGACATCCCCGTTCCATTCCAGTGTGCCCTTCACCACCAGGTCAACATAAAGGAGGTCGGGGTCGTCGAATCGCGGCAGTGTGATCTCGATCGGGAATTCTCCTCCCTCGAAACACTCCGAGGCACTGCCACCGGAACACGGAATGGTATCGAACCGATGCGGCGATCCCAGCGCCAACCGGGTCTCGGATGAAACCAGGGTCTCCCGCTCCTCCTTTCGCTGCCCATTGCGACGAGCAAAGAGGTAAACCTCGAACGGATGCCCACCCAGCACGGTAAGCTGCTCGTTCGGGACCATCATCTTCACGAGTTCCAATTCGGGGTCCGTCAGAACACGATCGAGTGGAACGCCTCTTTCGTTCGGTCCGAAATGCGCATCCCAAACCAGCAGGTCGCTGGGGCCGAGGCCAAGCCCGGGGTATTTCGTCTCGTGGCCGAACGCCGGGCGGACCTTAAGCGTGTCATACGGATCGAGTTCAGCGTAGTAGCCGATCTCAGGGTGGTAGAACGTAACACGGCTGTATTGATCCTTGACCTTCCCCACATATTCCCCCACGCTCCTTACAAAGTGATCGTAGTCGTTGGGTACCACGGGCAATGGCTGCTGCGCCATGAAAGAGGTGATGGCCCAGTGGAAATACAACCCTCCTCCGATCACCGATGCAAGTAACCGCCCGACACGGGTGACCAGCAGCACGGGCGCCAGGCGCAGTAAGGGCCACATCGTGCACAGCACGACCAACGGAGCCGTGGTCGCCATCACCCTAGCCAAGCCAAGGGATCCTTTCCACCCGTTCCACCACAGTATCGAATGGACAAGAAGGACCGCCAGTGATGGCAACACGGCCACGACAAGGAGTCGCACCAACACGGAGCGCACGTCACGTTGCTTCACCCATAACACACCGGCCGCCACCAAGGCGATCCCGAAGGCCCACACCAGCGGCGCTCCATAGATGTTCTGGAGGCGATCGACGAAGTAGAGGAAGGGGCCATGGCCGTATATGTCCTGGGCCCCGCTGTATGGATCGTTATGGAACGCCCATAGCGCATCACCAAGCGCGATGGCACCGATGACCCCATACACTACATGCCCCACAGCCGCGAACGGCAACGCTCGCCACTGCCTCTTCCACACCACCCATCCGATCACGAACGGAGCGAAGGCGATGTACTCCGGCCGCGCGAACGGCATGAACGAGACGATGATCATCGCCAGCACATAGCGCTCCTCGAACAGAGCGCGCACCACCAGCATCACGAGCATCGCGAAGAAGACCTCCGTCATGCCCGCCAGTACCATGGTGCCATAGACCGGTACGAGGAGGAGCGCCGGGGCGAAGAACCACCGCGCCATCCGCCCGGCACGGCGCAGCAGGCCATCCGCCGCCCAGCAGGTGACCACGAAACAAAGCGCGTTGAAAAGGGTCATGCCCCAATGGCCCAACTGTGCGAACGGCGAAGCGCAAAGCGTGAAGAGCGGCTTGCCCCAGTGGTGCAGGAAGAGTTCCGGATGCCGCCATGCATAGTGCGCGATCTGGTAGTGCTGCACACCGTCGCCCCCTTCGAGAATGCCTGCTGAGAGCAGACGTACGATCACGGAAGCCGCAGCCCAGACCACCCACCAAGCGGTCGGCGCGGGAGCGTTCCGTGCGTTCATGATCCGCCAAAGATGGCGTTCTTCGCGTTGCACTTTCCTTCGACAGCCACCCCGATGACCAGCCTGAACCACGCACGCCCGGTGGCCTGGAGAATGGGCGTATTCCTTTTCCTCGTCGCACTGGTCCTGACCTGGCGGGCGAACGCCCTACGGATGGACAATGTGCTCACGCAGAAGAACGATCAATTGGGGTATTACGAATACCTCCCCGCGCTCGTGGTGCCTCAGGATTGGGCGGACCTGCCTTATGCGATCAGCCTGGGCTTTCATCGGACAGTGGATATTTTCACCTCGGGCGTCGCGCTGTTGCAGGCCCCCTTTTTCGGACTGGCCTGTGCGGTCGCCAAGATCTCGGGGCAACCGGTGGATGGCTATTCGCCGCCGTTCATATTCGCACGATTCGCGGCTTCTGCTTTCTACATGGCCGCGGCATCTGTACTGCTCTTCCTCGGACTTCGGCGCAACCATCCTTCGCGTGTCGCGGTGCTCGTGCCGCTGATCCTGTTCGGCGCCACGAACCTCTATTTCTACACCCTTTTCGACCCCGGCATGTCGCATGTCTATGCCTATGCCCTTTTCGCCTGGATGTACTACCTCACTGTGCGGATGGTGGAGAAACCCCGCAGCGACCGGTTGGTCGGTCTGCTCGTCGTTGCGGCGTGGATCATCCTGGTGCGCCCACTCAATGTGCTCGTTCTCTTATTCCCTTTGCTATACGGGGCTGGACCGAAAGAGGCCATACGGCAGCGCATCAGCTGGGTCGTGCGGTATCCATGGGCGACGTTGGCAGGCCTCGCATTGGCAATGTGCGTCTGGCTTCCCCAATTGCTCTATTGGAAGCACAGCACAGGATCCTGGCTTGTCTTCACCTATGGCCTGGACGGTCAGGGGTTCGATTGGCTGCACCCCCACCTGCTGGACGTTCTTGTGAGCCACCAGAACGGTTGGTTCGTCTACACCCCCCTGATGGCGCTGGTCATGGGCACGCTTCTCTGGGGCGCCTTGCGTAACAGGCCCGGCGCGCGTCTAATCCTTGCCATCTGGACGCTGGTCTGGTATTCGTACGCGAGTTGGTGGTGCTGGTGGCTGGGGGGCGGTTTCGGGTTCCGGGGCTTCGTGGAATATTATGCGCTACTTGCCCTGCCACTGGCTTGGATACTGCAGCGGTTGATCCAGCAACGTCGCGCGGTGCAGGAAGTGGCGTTCATCGGCATCGCTTTGCTGATCTTCCTGAACATGCGCATCAGCCAGATCTATCAGTGGCCTTGGGAAGGCCCGACGTGGAACTGGGACAGTGTTGGTGATGCCTGGGTCAGGGCCCTGTTCGGCTGATCCCTGCTCCGGAAGGTCAGCCGAGGCCGTATTTCACGATGCACCAGATCGCGCGGAAGCCGTCCTTCCAGCCGATCTTCTTGCCCTCGGCATACGTGCGGCCGTAGTAGCTGATGCCCACCTCGTAGATGCGGACGCCTTTCACGCGCGCCAGTTTCGCGGTCACCTCCGGTTCAAAGCCGAAGCGCTTCTCTTGCAAGTTCAGCCCCTTGGCGATGTCGCTGCGCATCAACTTGTAGCACGTCTCCATGTCGGTCAGGTTCAAATTGTTGAACATGTTGGAGAGGGTGGTGAGCGTCTTGTTGCCGATACTATGCCAGAAGAATAGGATGCGGTGCGGATGATGGCCCATGAAACGAGAACCGAAAACAACATCCGCGAAACCCTCCACCACCGGACGCAACAGCTCATTGTACTCCCGCGGATCGTATTCCAAATCGGCGTCCTGCACGATCAGGTATTCACCGGTGGCCAACGCGATGCCGGTGTGGATCGCGGCGCCTTTGCCCATGTTGCGCGGCTGATCGTGCAGGCGGATCGCCATGGCCGGGTTCGTGGCCATGTAGCGCTTGATGGCGTCCGTTGTGCCATCGCTCGACCCGTCGTTCACCAGGATCACCTCCTTCTGGATACCCTGTTGCAACCCCACATCGCGCACCTTGTCCAGGATCAGGTGGATCGTGCGCTCCTCGTTGTAAGCGGGGATGATGATGGAGAGGGTGCGGAAGGGGGCGGAGGTCATGGGTGGTGAACGGATGATCGGTGATCAATGCTTGTCCATTTCCGGCTTCAGCTTGAAGTAGTTCGCCCACGAAGAGATGTTCACCAGTAGCAGAAAGGCCGTCATCGGCAGCAACCACATGACACGCGATTGCAAGCGGGGATCGACGGCTGCAAGTCCGGATGTGACCGCAGCGTTCAGAACGACCCAGCCGATGACCCAAAGGGTGAGCGATCGGAGAAGGGGAAATTCCTGAGCCTCTGTGGATCGCCATTGCAAGGCAAGCACCACCAACGACACGATCAAGGCGATGGCTTCCCTGCGGTTCGCCGCGTCGCGTTGTTCCCAATAGCCGCCCCACCACTGCTGTCGCGACTTGTCATAGGTATGCCTCTCCTCCGGGATCCTCCGAACCAGATTGTACCGTGGCGACGAGCCTTCACCATAGGGGATGAGGCCCGTTCCGCCTTCCCATTGGAAAAGTTGTGTGACCGTTGAAACGAGGATGGAGCGTGCGTATCGCGCGAGGTATTCCGGCTTGCTCAAGATATCCTTCACCACCGGTGCCAACAGCGAATCCGCCTGGCCGATGGTCAAGTGTTCGGCGTTCACGAACTGATCCGAGGACCAGAGCAGATCCCCTGTGTCCTCCGGCATGTTCTCCCGGTAAGCGCAGAGCGGGTTGGGCCGCGTAGCGCAGTTGTTGTCCAGGTAGTCCGCCATGATACCGGGCTCACACAAGCGACCCGCCAGGAACACATTGCCAGCGAGCGATAACCGCAACCTGCCATAGGCTGAATAATTGAAGAGCATGACCATCAGGGCCGCGCCGGCCAGGATACCCATTGCTCCCGCCCATTTCCACGAGAACCGGCCCCGCCACCCGGTCTTCCCGCCGCGCAGGTGCCGCAGGCCCACAGCGACCAAGAGGATGCCGACCATCGGGAAATGCGCATTGTGGGTGGCCAGGAAAAAGAAAAGGAGCACCCACAAGACGCCTTCGCGCCAGGGCCCGAGACGCGTCGCTTTGAAAAGCAGGAAGAGAATGATCAGCACCAAGGGTGTGTAGTGGTCCGCCATCAACTGCGCCGCATACCAGGGCAGGCTTGAGAACAGCGCGAGAAAGGCGAGCAGCAACAGGTGCACATGCACCCATCGGCGTTCATCGCCAACGAGCTCCCGTACCATCAGCATCAGCAACCAGCTGACCACAATGCCTTGGAACACCACCACCGTCCACATCGTGCTTTGCCATGTGAGCGCGCGGATGATCAACCCATAACCGATGGGCCGGTCATGGTATGGCACCAGGGTAAAGGAATTGTCCATGTACGCACCCGAATCCGAGTAGACGAGCGGGTAGTGGTTGACGAAGGCCAGCCCGCTGATGAGCACGCCGGTGACCAGATAGTACAGCAGTGCCTTGGGCAGGTGGTTCCTGGTTCTCATCACCCGTTCAACTGATCATCTCCGAAACATCGCCTCTCCCACCGGGCGCAGCCGTGCATTCTGATCGCGCGGGTCGTCTCCGGGGTCGGCGCACGCTGGCGGCGGAAAGGATCGCCAAGATAGCCCGTGCCCTAAAAGGCCACCTTGCCGAAGAAGGCTTCCAGGATGTTGCGGCCGTAAGGGATCCAATCCCATGCCTCCCCATCGTAGCAGCATCCGTACTGCAACATCGCGCGGTAGTTCACAAAGCACAGCAGGACCAGCAGTGGAACCGCGCCATGGAGCCACATGGGGACACGTGCGCGGGCCCAACTGAACAATGCCCACAAGCCCATGGCCAGGAATGGCGTGTACTGCACCATGGGCCGCATGCCGTAGCTGCAACCGAAATACCATTGCCACCACGAGGCGATACTGTACAAGGCGACCAGCACTACTCCTCCGACCACCCATGTGGTCCGCTTGTCGTGCCGGGCCATGACAACCAGCCCGGGGACCAGAAGAGCGAACAACGGCGCGTGCGGGTTCAGTCCGTTCATCGGAGCGAGGAGCACTTCCTTCCAATGAGGGGAGGCCCACGCACTGAACCCTTCATCACCGTATGAATAGACCACCCAGCTGCCATGCACGAACTTCCAGTAGAACAGTTGGGGTAGAACGACCAGCGCGGCCGCAACGAACTGTTCCGCGTAAAGCCGCAGCGAACGGAAGAGCGCCGGTCGTTCGATGAGCAGCAGTAGCATCAATGCGAGAACGGCCATCGCATCGATCGGTCGTATGAGTACGATGAGGGCATTGGCGATCACAAAAACCCAACGCAGCCACCGTCGCATCGGACCACCGCGATCGGCGTAGATGGCATAAAGGCCAACCGCGACCAGGAAGAAGGAATAGATGTGCGAATAGCCAGCGGACCGGAACGCATAGTAGAACGTGTTGGTGCCGAACGCGATACCAACCAGGACCAGCAGCGCGATGCCGATGGTGGAGGGCCACCACCGGCGTAAGGCCAGGGCGATCAACAACAGGCCGGCTGTCCAATAGAATATCCCCGACACTTCAATGGCTTGGTGATGTGTACGGGTCCATCCATCGGTGGCACCGAACCCCTCGATGGCCTCCGCCACCAGAAAGAAGGGCAGCTCCAACAGCGCCGTGCCATAGGTGTATTTGGTCACGATACGATCCCGCTCCCGATCAACCTCAAAGCCATATCCCCCAAGGGCAACGAGACTGTCGCTCACCGTGGCCGCATGCATACCGTGATGGAAGAGCCCGGGCAGGTAGATATAGTACCCGGCGGCATCCGCCTTCAGGTCCGTCTTCCAATCGTCCAGCGGCACCTTCCCATTGAACCCGATGGACGACCACGCGAAAAAGAGAAAGAAAAGGAACGCGCACGCACCCATGCCCTTGGTTGAAGCGAGCCCAATACCGAACGAGGACCTCGGGGACATCTTTGGCGATGGCGGGTTAGCTCGGTTGTTCGCTGAGCGCTGTGTTCTCCATGTGTCCGACTTGGATGATCCGGTGCGCAGGTTTAAGGTGTCTCGGTCCGGGAACTGAGCGACCGGAGGTCGTAGATGCGAACACCATCGTGCTCACCGATCGGATGCTGCAGGTAACGCTGCATGTACGATCGTCTTGTCCACTCCTCCTCCAGCAGGAACAGGTATCGTGCGCCATTGGCGATGCACTGGTCCACATGGGCAGTATCGTTCAGGTACATCGTGTAATCGTTCCATCCGCGCTTCCCCGCCAGGTAAAGACCGTTCTGCCAGGTCCTCTCCGGGGCTATGATCACACGGTCGTCGCGGGTGATGCCCAACGATAGTAAGTAGGGCTGAATGTCCAGAAATCCGCGCATGGACCAGTACTGTTCTTCCTCCCAGTGATCCAATTGCGGCGCATGCACCAAGGTGAAGGACGTGTGCCCGGCCAACGACCCTCCGTTCCGGAAGCGCAATTGCGCATCGAATGCGGCGAACGCCGTGGCATAGAGCAGCACGACCATTGCAACACCCTTCGTCCAAGGATCCGCAAAAAACCGCGTGTGGTATTGGCTGAGATACCAAAGGCCGCTCAACGAAAGCACCACCAGCATGATCATCGGATTGATGAAGTAGTAGTCGTGGTTGTTAAGGGCCTGGAACCAACCCAACAGGTAGAGAAAGGCTCCGATCAATAAGGCGGCATTGAGTAGAACCACCTGGATCGGCGACCTGCGCAGTCCGATGAAGAACACCGCGAGGAAAGCGATGAAGATCGCCCAAACCGGGAGGTCGAACAGCTCGAACACAAGGATGTTCCTGCCGAACGTGGTCGCCCGATCGAACTCCTCTGCGGTCATCTTCCAGATCGGCCAGAGGCTGTTGGGCGTGTATGGCGCATTGTGTATGGCATTGTATTGGGCGGCGTAGACATACCACGCAAGGACAAGCGCGATCGCACCAAGGAACGCGAGCCAGGCCGCTGCGGGATGCGGAAAAGCCCGCCATCGATCGCGCACGCGGCCCCTGAAGATCGTTTCGTAACACAGCACGCCGAGCAGGGCGAGCAGGCTCATCCCGGCGGTGATCTTCAGCAACGCACCGAGCGCCATGAAGAACAATGCCGCATACAACCATTTCCGTTCGCGGCGCAGGTGATACGAAGAGAAGCACCACCACCCGATCAAGGCCAGGTCGAAGGCGGGTACGTCGGGCAGGAAGGAAACCGCGAAATACACGATGGCTGGTGACGTGAAGAACAGCAGCGATAACCATCCGGCCCAGAAGCCTGATCGCAGCACGCGCTGTGCTGTCCGGAACAGGGCGTAGGAGCCCAAAAAGTGGAGCAGCAGGCCGAACAACCGGTAGGCGAACTCGCTATGGCCGATCACGCGCCATAGCATCCCCATGAACCAGTAGATCAGCGGGAACTCGCCGGCGCTCTCCCCGCTGGTGTCCATGTCCGCGTGGAGATTGCACATCCACGGATGGAACAGGTTCGGGTCCCCGATGTAGTAGTTGTAAGCGGGCCCCAGGCAATCGCACTGCCGCATCAAGTGGTGCGGTTGCGGGCGCAGGTGCAGCACACGGCCGTACTCATAGGCGCAACACATCAATACGAAGGCGGTAATGAACCACCATTTCGCATCCACACCGCGTAGGCGCTTCGATACGCTTTCCATCAGGCTACGGTTCAGAATACCATCTCCGGCACTTCGCCTTCCACCACCAGGCGCCCTTCCGTCTTCGCGATGATCTCGTCCACGCTCACCCCTGGTGCACGCTCGAGCAGTTTGAACCCTTCGGGTGTCACATCGAACACACCGAGGTCGCTCACGATCTTCTTGACACAGCCCACACCGGTGAGTGGCAGGGTGCATTGCTTGAGCAGCTTGCTCTCGCCCGCCTTGTTCGTGTGCATCATGCATACGATGATGTTGTCGGCGCTCGCCACGAGGTCCATGGCGCCCCCCATACCCTTCACCATTTTCCCGGGGATCTTCCAATTGGCGATGTCGCCGTTGTCGCTCACCTCCATCGCCCCCAGCACGGTGAGTTGCACATGTTGCCCGCGGATCATCGCGAAGCTGGTGCTGCTATCAAAGATGCTGCTGCCCGCCAGCAAGGTCACGGTCTGCTTACCCGCGTTGATCAGGTCCGCGTCCTCCTCGCCTTCGAATGGGAACGGTCCCATGCCGAGGATCCCGTTCTCGCTTTGCAGCACAACGTTCATCCCTGCGGGGATGTAGTTCGCCACCAGTGTGGGGATGCCGATACCGAGGTTCACATAATACCCGTCCTTCAATTCGCGCGCGATGCGGCGGGCCATCTGGTGTTTGTCGAGGGGCATGGCGGAAGCGGTTCTGCTGGTATGGGCCGTGAAGATGCTGCTTTGGCCGGACAAGTTCGAAGATCGGTACTAGGGTTCCCCCTCGGCGACCTCGTGCACGCGCAGCCGCACGGCGTCAAGCGCGAAACGATGATGCTTGGGGTTGAAGATGTACAGAACCGTTCGCGCATCCGCGGCGGTCACGGCGGGAAGGCGCAGCGCAAGACGCAAGGTGTCCGCCCGCCATGCGCTCCGATCCAGGTCGAGTTCGGCATGCGCATACGCCAAGTGTTCACCGGACCGGTCGCTCACCTCCAATACCAGTTCACTACCCAGGGAGCCTTCGGCGGAGATCACAGCTTGGACATCCACGAATAGCTCGCGCCCGCCGACGGCCATCTGATCGGGATCCCAGATGCCCACGAACTCGTCCGTTGTAGAACCGACTTGGAAGGAGGAGTCAAGCAAGAGCTTCGTACGCAATGGCATGACACGCTCCATCAGGTTATTGTGCCCGGTGGTCGCACACGCGATGGTCCGAAAGCCCGGTGGCGGCAACTTGAACGTGGTGTCGATAAGGAGCATGTCGCAGGAGGGCTGGGGGAACCCCTCCGGGTCCGGACTGTTCGCTCGGCGTCCGTGCTGCCAGGACCCGTAATTCCAACATGATACCATCTGGTGGTACACGCCGATCATCAGCGGTCGATCCAGCGTCCGCTGTCGTTCCTCCGCCAAGCGGAAGAACACTTCCGGGATCGCCTGCTCCGGCCAATACGCCGTGCGGTCAAAATTCGCGGTGAGGAGGGTCCGGACCGGGAACACGAGCATGATCAGCGCCGCGGACCGGATGGCCACATGTCGCGTGGCGTAACGATCCAGCGCCAACGCGAACAGGATCAGGAAGAGCGGGACCAGCTGCATGGCCGTGCGATCCGTCGGATACAACACCCCGAACCCCTCACCCAACACCACACGACCGGCAAGGTCCGCGAAAAGAAGCACCGCACAGGTGATCATAAGCGCTGCGGGTGGGGCGGTGAATATGTTCCGCCAGGATCGCGCTGCGATGACCGATACCGTGATGAACAGGAGCGCGATCGCCACAAAGATCCACGAAGCATTGCTGCCCAGGAAGTACTGCGCGATGGACCCGATCGTCCCCTTGAAGAGACCCAGGTCACTGCCGAAATACAGTGCATCGTGCTCGGCCAAGCGCACGGAGAACACCCCGGCGAACACCAATGGTGCGATACCCAGCAGCGTGATCAACCCCATCGTGTAGCGGCGATCACGGACCGTGGCCTTCCATCGGAATGTCGCCACCGAGAGGCCGGCGAGCAGTGCACACCACATGATCAACAACGAGAGCGAACCGAACGCCGCGAAAGCCATGGCCGCCAACGCGAGGCGCAAGTGACGGTTCGTTCCTGTCGCGGTGAAGCGTGCGCCATGGTACACGGCCATCAGGAGGAACGCCATAGCAAGACCGTAGCCGCGGAACAGCGAGAAGAAGTCCAACAGGAACGGCGCGCACAACAGTGCCATCCACAAGCACCAGCGAACCATGGGAGACACGATCATCGTTCCGACCCTCCAGGTGTAAAGCGCGTATAGCGGGAACGCAAGCACGCTCCACATGCGCAGCGCAAGGAGTCCCGAGCCGAAAAGGGCGTAGCTGATCTGCGCAAGTCCGGTCACCAACACATGGTTCCCTGCATCCCACACCGCTTCGAACGGGAGCCAGTCGCCGGTGAGCACGTACATCTGGAATGTGCGCGCTTCATCGTGTATCACAGGCACCACGAAAGCGCGCAACGCGACGTAACCGAGGACCACAGCGGCAAGCAGCATGAATGCCTTCGGGGGACGGCTCATCGTTCCAGGGATCCGGTATCGTTCCGCAGGCTGAAAAAGGTGAGTTGACCCTGGCGCATAGTGCACTGCCGAACGAACGGATCCCAAAAGTAGAAGTGCAGTCGCTGCGCCTTGGGCAACTTGGGCAGGGGCCGGACAATGCGCCACTCCTCACCGCCCCAGCGCTCTCGACGTGTGCCGAGGAATACCAGGTCGTTGTGGAGCACCGCGCCGAGGCTGTCCGTAACAGCCACCGCGACGCGCGCCTCCGCAAGAGGAAGCAGAGCGCTGAGTGTGCCGCGCACATCGACCAAGCCCTGTGCGACACGCAATGCGCGCGCATCCACGGAACAGGCTTCGATCAACTCCGCTCCTCCGCCATCGAACGAGAAACCGGTGTGCGCAGCGAGCGTTGTCAACAACGGCTCTTCACGCCGTAGCAAATAGAGCCCGTTCGACGGTGCACTATCCACCACCGTGTAACCAATGCTTGCCTCCGTCAGAAACCTCTTGTCCACCAAGCGTATATCGTCGGCACCATGCGGGAAGCAGAGCGCGCTGGCGTCGCTTTCAACGCCACAACGACGGGCCTGCAAACTCCAGGGTGATCCGGCCAACCGATGCGTTCCGACCACCACGGGTCGATCCAATGTTCGTTCCAGGTCGCGCACACGTTCGACAAATCGAACAGGGATGGACTGCTCCGGCCACAGCACCGTATGATCCATGTTCGCGGTGACTAATGTGCGCCCCGGCAAATACCACAAGGGCAATGCGAGCAGCAACCAACGGCGGTCATGCGTTGCCAATTCATCCAAAGCAAGGGCGATGAGGAGGATGAACAGCAAGAGCAGATGCAGCGCTGCGCGGTCCTCGGGGTAGTTCAATCCGATCATATGCGCAGCGCAGAACCGGGCCACGACCTCGGCGGCCAACACGCCTGCGACTAGCACGAGCGGGGATCGCCAACCTGCTCGGGAGTACTGCAGGAAGGCCATCAACACCGCGCCGGTCAAGAGGAGGAGGATCACGAAGCGCGATATCGATCCGTCGGTCCCCAATACCGCCATGGATAACGAACCGATGGTCACAGAGACTAATCCGGTCGTGTTCCCATGATAAAGAAGACCCAGCCGGAATTGCAGGACGGCGAGTGCGAGCATCACTGTGAACGGGACGGCGCCGACAATGATCCACCACAACGCATGTTGCCATTTCTGAGCACCGCTTAACTGTGGCCAACGCTTGAAGGCAGCGAACGCGAGCAACATCAACAACAGTCCCCAAACGGGTACCACCCCGATCAATGCCAGCCCGGCGACCAGCGACGCGAACAACGCGGTGCGCCATGCAGCGGGTCCACCATGCATGGTATAGCGCACCAATGCCTCAAACGCCAATAGGAGGCCCGCCAACGCCACACCGTAGCCACGGTAAAGCGCGAAGAAGTCGAGCAGCAAAGGGCACATCAACAATGCGCACCACAAGGACCAGCGCACAAAGCGATCGATCACCCATGCTCCCATGCGCCATGCGCCCAAGGCATAAGCAACGAAGGCCAGCACACTGGCCCACCGCAAGGCGAACCATGAAAAGCCCATGATGCGGTAACCGAGCATGCCGAGTGCGGTACTCAGGTAGTGGTTGTTCGCATCCCACATGGATGCGAAGGGCAGGAACGTGCCGGGTTGTGCGTACGCGAGGAACGACGTGCATTCGTCGTTGGTGATCGGCACCAGCACCGCGCGGGCGATGACGTAGCCCAGGACAAGACATACCAGCAGGATGAATGGTCCGCGATCCTGTTGCGGAGCCCTCATGGACAACTAGCCGCGTTGGCGGACCGTTCGCTGCTCGATGCGCTTCTCGTAGTGCGCGCCTTGGAAAATGCGCTGCACGAAAATGCCCGGCGTATGGATCGCGTCCGGGTCGAGTTCGCCGGGTTCGACGATCACTTCCACCTCGGCCACGGTGATCTTCCCGGCCATCGCCATCATCGGATTGAAGTTGCGCGCGGTGCGTTTGTACACGAGGTTGCCGAAGCGATCACCCTTCCAGGCCTTCACCAGGGCGAAGTCCGCGCGCAGCCAGTTCTCCAGCACATGCATCTTGCCATCGTACTCGCGCACCTCCTTGCCTTCGGCCACCTCTGTACCATAGCCGGCCGGGGTGAAGAACGCCGGGATCCCCGCTCCACCAGCACGGCAGCGCTCGGCCAATGTGCCCTGCGGGATCAGTTCCACTTCGAGTTCTCCGCTCAGCATCTGGCGTTCGAACTCCGCGTTCTCGCCCACATAACTGCTCACCATCTTTCTGATCTGCCGGGTCTGGAGCAACAGCCCGAGGCCGAAGTCGTCGACGCCGGCGTTGTTGCTGATGCAAGTGAGACCCCTCACACCCTTGCGCACCAATGCCGCGATGCTGTTCTCCGGAATGCCGCACAGGCCGAAGCCGCCGACCATCAAGGTCATGTTGTCCTTCAGCCCTTCAAGCGCCGCATCGGCATTGGCCACCACCTTGTTCATCTGTTCGCTGCTGGTGCGACGAAGATAGCAGGAGGCGAAAGCGCGTTCAATCCCAGGTCGGCGTGCCGAAGTCCGGGCCACCCCGCCCCTTCTTGTGGCAATCGATCTCCACCCCGAGTTCGCCCTCGGGCCGTTCGAAATCACCGGTGCTGATGTCGATACCCGTATCCGCGTAGATCTTGTTCATGAAGTAGCCATAGATCGGCAAGGCCATGTTCGCGCCTTGTCCCTTGTCCGTGGTACTGAAGCGGACGCTGCGGTCATCGGCTCCGGTCCATACGCCGGTGACCAGATCGGGTGTGATGCCCATGAACCAGCCATCGCTGTTGTTCTGCGTGGTACCCGTCTTGCCCGCGGTCGGGAACTTGATGTTGGCGTACTTGGCCCGCGCTCCCCAGCCCATGCGCAAGCGCATGCCGGTACCCACGGTCTTGCCGGTACTCGGGTTGTACGCGCCATCCACCACACCCTTCAGCATATATAACATGACGTATGCGGTGCGTTCGTCCAGTGCCTCGTAGGTCGTTGGTGTCACGTCGTAGATCGTGTTGCCGTTCTTGTCCTCGATGCGCGTGAAGATGATCGGCTCGATGTACACCCCCTTGTTCGCGAACGAGGAGAAGGCGCCTGTCATCTCCATCAACGTGAGGTCCGCAACGCCAAGGCACAACGACGGGACCGGATCCAGCGGACTTTTCACGCCCATGTGGCGCGCCAGCACGGTGACGGCCTCCGGGCCATACTGCTTCATCAACCAGGCGGTGATCGTGTTCATGGAATTGGCGAGCGCGTATTCCACGGTGACCATGCCGCCGTATTCCGCGTCGCTGTTCTCGGGGCACCAATCGGGCTGACCCGGTGGCATGTCGAAGCACACCCTCTGGTTGGGCAGTTCGCGGCACGGCTCCATGCCTTCGCGGATCGCGGTGGCGTAAACGAAGGGCTTGAACGTGGAGCCCACCTGGCGCCTGGACTTCTCCACGTGATCGTATTGGAAGTGCTTGAAGTCGATGCCACCGACCCAGGCCTTCACAAAACCCGTGTGGGGATCCATGCTCAACAAGCCGCTTTGCAGAAAGCTCTTGTAGTAGCGGATCGAATCCATCGGGCTCATCACCGTGTCGATCTCACCGTGCCAACTGAACACATGCATGCTCGTCGGCGTGTCGAACACCTTGGGTATATCCGCCTCCGGCACCACCGGCCAGTACTGGTCGCACCCGCCGATGTCCGGACGGCAATGGAACATCCTCTTCCCATCCACCATCACCTTCTCGATGTAGCTCGCCGGACGTTCGCAGTTCCCACATTGCAGGCCGGTCATCACCTTGTAACGTACACTGCGCTTCATGGCGGTGTTCAGGATCGCGGCGATCTCCTCCTTGGTCACACGGAAATCGAACGGCTTGTTCTTCTTCTTCGCAATGTCCTTGAAGAAGTCAGCCTGCAACTCGGTCCCCAAGTGCTCGCGCACGGCGAACTCGCCGTATTGCTGCATCCGGCGATCGATGGTGGTATACACCTTCAAGCCATCGGTATAGATGTCGTACGGCGTGCCGTCGGACTTCGCGATGCGGTACTTGCCGTGCTCGTCCTTTTCGTCCAACAGCTTTTGCAACTTGGAACGCAGTTCCTCCCGGAAATAGGGTGCAGGACCTTCGGTATGGTCCACGCGTTGGAAATCGAGCCCCATGGGCAGCTCCTTCAGCGAATCGTACTGGAGCGTGGTGATGAACCCGTTCTTGCGCATCTGGTCCAGCACCACCATGCGGCGCGTGAGCGTGGTATCCGGACGGCGCATGGGATTGAAGAGCGCCGGGTTCTTGCACATGCCGATCAGCAGGGCGGCTTCTTCGACCTTGAGCGAATCGGGCGTCGTGTTGAAGTAGACCCGCGCCGCGCTGTTGATCCCCACCGCCTGGTTGATCCAGTCGAAACGATTGAGGTACATCGCGATGATCTCGTTCTTGGTGTACTGGCGTTCGAGCTTCGCACTGATGATCCACTCCTGGAACTTCTGGAACGTGCGCTTGAAGAAGTTCGAGGAGCGCTCGGTGAAGAGCATCTTCGCCAGCTGCTGCGTAAGGGTGCTGGCACCGCCGCGCTTGCCGAGGAACACCGCAGCGCGAAGCGTTCCCCGTAGATCCACGCCACTGTGTTCGCGGAAGCGCTGGTCCTCGGTGGCGATCAACGCGTTCACCACGTTCGGGCTGATGCGTGCGTACTCCACCGGGATCCGGTTCTCGCGGTAGTACTGGCCCATCTGGGTACCGTCGCTGAAGAGGATCGCCGTGGCGAGGTCACTCCGCGGGTTCTCCAGATCCTCGGTCCCCGGCAGGTCGCTGTTGGCCGCAAGAAGCAACATGAAGAACAGGCCCAGCACCGGCGAGAGCGCAAGCGCCCACCAAAGGCGCTTGCGCCTGCTCCGGCCGTCGGTCCCTGTTGTATCAGCCATCGATGGAAGGGATCATCCGCCGGTCTTTGTGCGTTCGACGCTCACACCGATATCCAGCACGCCTTGCAATTGTTCGGTACGCATCGCCTGCTCCAGCTTGATGGAATAACGTCCCCTGGACGGGAATCTGTTGCGGAGTTTGTACAACACTTTCGCCTTGAAGCGATCGGCGAAGATGAAGCCCGATCCCTTTCCATACCAGCGGCCGGTCGGGTCGGCGAGCAGGCAATCCACCGTATCGCGCATCGCCCGTCCACCCGGACCTTCGAGGTCCACGAAGAGGAAGAGGTCACTGAAGGCATACTGTCCGGTGTGGCGCACGTCGATGTATACGTCGTGTTGCAGCAGGGTATCGCTGATGTCGAACTCGAACTTCGGTGTGAACGTGCGGTCCCACGATCCGTCGGGTACAGGGACGTCGGCCTGGTAAACCACACCGTCCGCGCAGCCGGTGAGCAACGCGACCATGCTCACGATCACGAGAACCCCGCTCTTCACGCAGCGGGCGGTTTGGGCGGCTGCCCGCCTTGGGGTCGATCACCACCGCCGCCGCGACGGCCACGGTTGCGACGACCACGATCACCGCCTTGCCCACCACCCTCGGGGCGTGGTCCTTGTGGATGTTGTTGCTGTGGCTGGCCCCCCGGCGGTCGTGGTGCTTGTGGTTGCCCGCCTTGTGCCTGCTGGGGACGCGGCCCGCCACCACCGCCACCTGGTCCGCGACGCTGGTCACGATCGCGCCCGCCCTTGCCACGTGAGCGTTTCTTGCCGGTCTTGACCATGCTGTCGAAGCGGGTCAGGTCGTCCTGGCCCACCACGTTCTCGTAATCGGGGGACTTCACCAGCGGTTCCGGCTCGTCGGCCATGTTCAGGTCGACATCGGGTTCCTCACCGGCCTTGTTCTTTGCGAGGATGTCACGCACCACATCGATGGGGAAGCCCGCCATCACGAACGGTTCTCCGGGGCTTTTGAAGCCATACCACATCTTCTCCGCGAAAATGTCCGTCTTGATGTGTGCACCGACGCCTTTCTTGGTCTTCAACTTGGCGTTCGCCGAGGGGTAGCTCTTCACCGCCTCGATGTACATGTCCAGTTCGTAGTTCAGGCAGCACTTCAATTTGCCGCACTGGCCTGCGAGTTTTTGTGGGTTCAGCGCGAGCTGCTGGTAGCGCGCTGCGCTGGTGGTGACACTGCGGAAATCGGTGAGCCAGGTGCTACAGCACAGTTCACGGCCACAGCTACCGATACCGCCGATGCGGCCGGCCTCCTGGCGTGTGCCGATCTGCTTCATCTCCACGCGCACCTTGAAACGGTCGCTCATGGTGCGCACGATACCACGGAAATCGATGCGGTCCTCGGCGGTGTAGTACACGGTCGCCTTGGTGCCATCGCCTTGGTACTCCACGTCGGTCACCTTCATCTCCAAGCGGGCCTCACGCACCATGGATCGACTGGCGAGCATGGTCTCATCCTCCAACTTCCGGGCGACGTGCCAGCGATCGATGTCATCCTGCGTGGACTTGCGCAACACCTTGCGCAGGTCGTAGGTATCGACGGACACCTTGCGCCGTTCCATTTGGGCGCGCACGAGTTCGCCGGTGAGGCTCACCATGCCTATGTCATGGCCGGGAGCAGCGTCGACCGTGACCAGATCGCCGGGCATCAATTGCAGACCGCCGTTGTTGCGGTAGAACGCCTTGCGCGTGTTCTTGAACCGCACCTCAACACCATCAAAGGGCTGTTGGCCCGAAGCGATGGGAACGCCGGTCAACCAATCGAACACGCCCAGCTTGTTGCAACCGCTCGTGCTGCAGAAGCCATTGCTCTTGCATCCGGTCGGTTTGCCGTCCGTTCCTGTGCTACATCCTGTACATGACATGCTTCCTGACCGCTAAGCCCGTGGGTAAGAACGGGCGAGGTGCGAAGATAGCCCCCTCGACCCCAGCGATAAGGGCCTGGATCAGGATCCCTGAACCGCCTCGTGTTCACGTCGGCGCAACAGTCCCATCATCCTGTAACTCAGGTCCATGAAGAGCACCTTCGGGTTGGCATTGCGCTCGATGTGCACATGGGCCAGCTCCAATTCCTGGCGGATGCCCTCGGCGTTGCGGTCGTTGAGCAGTGCGCTGAACTTCTGGACGAAATCCTGCTCCTGCCCGAACGCACGCACCAATTCGGGGACTTGTTGCCATTGCAGCATGCACTGGCGGATCAGGTAGAGCCCATAACGCACCAGTGACTTCTGCCGTTCGCGACCCAGCTTCTGGAACCCCTCGGCGAATTCGGTCGCATCGATCACCTGCCGGCCATAACACGCGCGCAGCCAGTCGCGGAAGAAGACGAAGAGTTCCTCCTCCCCCTTGTTCGCCATGTCCACCGCCTCGAGCAGGTCGCCTTCGCTGCGCAGGGCGATGGCCATCGCGTCGTCGCCGGAGAGCTCCGGGAAACGTTCCCGCAGGGCATCGGACAATTCCGTGGGGCGCAAGGCGGGCACTTTCACCAACTGGGCCCGGCTCAGGATCGTCGCGAGAAGCTGCTCGGCATCGGTGGGCACCAGCAGGAAAACCGTGTTCGGCTCTGGCTCTTCCAGCACCTTCAACAACTTGTTCAGCGCGGGCGGATCCATCAACTCCGGCAGGTGCACCAACATCACCTTGTAACCACCGCTGAACGCCTTCAGGCTCAACTTGCGCTGGATCTCCTGCGCGATGTCCACTCCCATGCGCAGTTGCTTGTTCTCACTCTCGAGCAGATCGCGCCATTGGTCAAGGTCCATGTAGGGGTTGGCGATCACGGCTTGGCGCCATGCGGGAAGGAAGGCATCGCACACTTTCACCTTTTCCGTGAAGAAGATCGGGAACGCCAGGTGCAGGTCCGGGTGCTCCAACTTGTCCATCTGCAAGCACGAAGGACATTCACCGCAGGCATCCACCGCTTCGGGCTGTTCGCACAGGAGGTAACGCGCATAGGCCAGGGCCAGAGCCAGATTGCCACTGCCGCGCGGACCAAGGAACAATTGCGCGTGTGCCACACGTCCCTCGCGGATGTTGCCGAGAAGCTTCGCCTTGAGCGTGGCGTGACCGATGACTTTACTGAACATCACGGTACAAGTCTACGATCCGTAGCGGCATGACCGCAGGTCGCCAGCTTCGAGCCGCGAGCCACGAGCTTGCTGCCGTTGCGCAGCCAAGCTCGTGGCTTGTGGCCCGCGGCTCGAGGCTTCACGGCTAATTTCGCGCCCATGCTTACGATGGACACCTACGACTTCAGGGGGAAACGAGCACTGGTTCGCGTGGACCTCAATGTGCCGCAGGACGCCAATGGCAAAGTGACGGATGACACCCGTGCGCGCGCGATCGTTCCCACGGTGAACAAGATCCTGAAGGACGGCGGTAGCGCGATCCTCATGAGCCACCTCGGTCGCCCAAAAGGGAAAGTGAACCCGTTGATGAGCCTGAAGCCGATCGCCGAACACCTGAGCGGGCTGCTGGGCAAGCCTGTGTTGTTCGCGAATGATTGTGTCGGACCGGACGCAAAGGCAAAAGCCGCTGCGCTGAAGCCCGGCGAAGTGCTTGTGTTGGAGAACCTGCGGTTCCATCCGGAAGAAGAAGCCGGTGATGAAGGCTTTTCGAAGTCGCTCGCCGATCTCGGCGATGTGTATGTGAACGACGCCTTCGGCACCGCGCATCGCGCACATGCGAGCACTACCATCGTTGCGAAGTTCTTCCCGAACGCGAAGCTTTTCGGCTACGTGATGCAGGGCGAGATCGACAGTGTGAGCAAGGTGCTCGGCGATCCACAGCGGCCGCTAACCGCCATCATCGGCGGCAGCAAGGTGAGCAGCAAGATCGATGTGCTGGAGAACCTCCTTAGGAAATGCGACGAGGTGATCATCGGTGGCGGCATGGCCAACACCTTCATCAAGGCGCAGGGCGGCAACACCGGTGCGTCGCTGGTGGAGGACGACCTGCTCGACACCGCCCGCACCATCATCAAGAAGGCCGCAGAGAAAGGGGTGAAACTGCACCTGCCGACCGATGCGGTCGTGGCCGATGCCTTCGCAGAGAGCGCCAACACCGACCAGTGCGCCGCCAATGCGGTACCGGATGGGTGGATGGCCTTGGACATCGGGCCCGCGAGCATCAAGGCCTTCCGCGAAGCGGTGCTGCGCAGCAAAACCTTATTGTGGAATGGCCCGATGGGGGTGTTCGAAATGAAGCCGTTCCAACAAGGCACCATCGCGATCGCAGAAGCGGTTGCCGAAGCCACGGACAAGGGCGCGTTCTCACTCGTGGGGGGGGGCGACAGTGTGGCCGCAGTGAACCAGTTCGGCCTTGCCGATCGCATCAGCTACGTGAGCACCGGCGGCGGCGCGATGCTGGAATATCTGGAGGGGAAGGTGTTGCCGGGGATCGCGGCGGTGCAGGGTTGACCACCACCTCGACATGACCCGGGCAAAGTCATTGGTCCTTGGAGCGGGGATGGTATTGGTCGGCCTGCTCATCGCTGTGCCCAGGCTTGCTCCGTTCATCGCCCTCCTTCGCTCGGGAACACCTGATGCCGCTGCCATCAGTACCCCGGCCTCGCATTTAGCCCTGCTCGGACTAGGGTTCGTGCTTTTCCTTATAGGGTCTCTCCTCTTGCTGAAGCAACTGTTGTCCGGACGTTGAACGATCGGGGAGCGATCTTCGCACCCCAAAACCTCACGCACCTCTTGGACCTCGCATTCGACAAACGCTGGCGCGACCTCGTCACCAAGCTCTCCAAGCGCTTCGATGGCGGAACGCTGGACCTCAACGCCATCCTATTCCTCATAGGGGTGCAGGAACTGGGGCAGCATGCCCGCGAATTCAAGAAGGACGAAAAGGTTGCCCTGATGCACATCGCCATCTGTGTGGTGCTGATGCCCTATGGCTACTACACAGAACTGGGCCGCGATGCCGATGGCTGGCCGCACTTCGAACGTGTGAAGGAACTGCCGCCGTTGGAGGCCGCCGAACAGGAGCGCCTGATGAAGGAAGCGGTACTCGGCTACTTCGAGGTCTGAGCCCTTACTGGGCCGGGAGCAGGATCACCGTTTCCTCGGTGTTCTCCTCCTCGACGATCTTGATGATGCCCTCGCCGATCAGCGTGTCCTGGCTGCTGATGATATCCAGCACGGCGAAGCCCGACTGGCCCTGCTCGTAGAAATCAGAGTAGTCGAAGGTCGCACGTCCCTCGCCGTCGGCGTTGGCCTCCTTCATCAAGCGCGAGGCGTCGGCCAGCGGATAGGCCGGGTTGGCGAAGAGCTTCACATAAGCACCGGGCATGGGGGCGCCGGCCTCGTTCTTCACGATGATCACCGCGGTGGTGGGTTCCTCCTTGTTACAGGCACCGAAAACGGTGGCCAGCAGGACGATCGCCAGACCGTGGGTAAGAGCGCGGTGGATCATGGAAGTGGATCGGGTTACTTTTGGCAGCCTCGCCGAAAGCCCTGATCAAAAGGAGTTCCAGCGAGGTTCTGACGGATGTCAAATGTAATGCGGCGCCTCATGACCGCACAATCCACCCGGACCAAGCTCCTCGCCGTCCTTTGGGGCCTGATCCCCGGTGGCGCCGCGCTAGCACAGGGCAAGGTGACCGAAAGACGCCCCCTGGTCGAGATCCGCACGGAACTGGGTATCATGGTCGTAGCCCTCTACAACGAAACGCCCCAGCACCGGGACAACTTCCTCAAGCTGGTCAGGGCCCACGCCTACGATAGCCTCCTCTTTCACCGGGTGATACCGGGCCTCATGGTGCAGGGGGGCGATCCGGACAGCAAGCGTGCCGCCCCGGGCGCCATGCTGGGCAACTGGGGGCCGGGATACACCCTCCCCGCCGAGGTCCGTCCGGGCCTTATCCACAAGAAAGGAGCCTTGGCAGCCGCGCGCCAGGGAGACGATGAGAACCCGGAGCGGCGCTCGAACGGGAGCCAGTTCTACATCGTACAGGGCAAGACCTTCACCCCAGAGGAGCTTCAACAAATGGAGCAGCGCAGCGCGCGTTACGGGATACCCCTCACCTACACCGAGGCCGACAGGCGCATCTACGCCACGGCGGGGGGCGCCCCGCACCTCGACGGCAATTACACGGTCTTTGGCGAGGTGCTCGATGGCCTGGAGGTGATCGATGCCATCGCGGCACTGCCCTGCGACGGGCGCGATCGGCCACTGAAGGATATCCGGATCTTTATGCGTGTACTGGAATGAGCCTGATCGAACGCGTTGCCGTACTGGAGGAGGAAGTGGCGACGGCACAGGGCCGTACCGCAGAGGAGGTGGAGCGGTTCCGCGTGGCCATGCTCGGCCGCAATGGCGCCATCACCGAGCTCTTCGATGCGTTCAAGCAGGTGGCGGCTGAAGAGAAGCGCCTGCTGGGTCAACGCCTGAACCAACTCAAACAGAGCGCGCAAGCCCGGCTGGATGAACTGAAAGCCGCCGTGGACCAAGGCCCAGCTGAGACCGGTCCGGGTATCGACCTCAGCGCACCCGCGCTCACCGAACCGACAGGCTCGTTGCATCCGATCACCATCGTGCGGCAGCGCATTGTGGACATTTTCGCCCGCATCGGCTACACGGTGAGCCAGGGGCCTGAGGTGGAGGATGACCACCACAACTTCAGTGCGCTCAACTTCCCGCCGGATCATCCTGCGCGCGACATGCAGGATACCTTCTTCGTGACACATGGGGACCAGCTCGCGCTGCGCACCCATACCAGCAGTGTGCAGGTGCGCATGATGGAGAGCACCAAGCCGCCGATCCGGACCATCTCCCCGGGGCGCGTCTACCGCAACGAAGCCATCAGCGCACGCGCGCATTGCATGTTCCATCAGGTCGAAGGACTGTATGTGGACAAGGGCGTGAGCTTCGCTGAACTCAAAGGCACGCTCGACCATTTCGCCAAGAGCCTGTTCGGCGAGGAGGTCACGATCCGCATGCGACCGAGTTACTTCCCCTTCACCGAACCCAGCGCGGAGGTGGACATGAGCTGCACCATCTGCGGTGGCGTGGGCTGCGCCATCTGCAAACACAGCGGTTGGGTGGAGATCCTCGGGTGCGGCATGGTGGACCCGGCCGTGCTGCTGAACTGTGGCATCGACCCTGAGGTATACAGCGGCTTCGCCTTCGGCATGGGCGTCGAGCGCATCGCGCAGTTGATCTACCGTGTGCCCGACCTCCGTATGTATTGGGAGAACGACGTACGTTTCCTCGACCAGTTCGCGGCCGGCACGTTCCGCACCTGAACCATGGACAGCATTATCCGCACCGACGTCTGCATCGTTGGCGGGGGTCCGGGCGGAAGCGCGGCTGCGCTGCGGTTGGCCAAACTCGGCGTGCGTGCGGTACTCATCGAGAAAGCCGTCTTCCCGCGTGACAAAGTGTGCGGCGATGCCCTCAGCGGAAAGGTGATGCGAACGCTGGAGCGACTCGACCCCGATCTCGCACGCCGTGTCACAAGCGATCGGGCAGGGCTGCCCAGTTGGGGTGTGACCTTCGTCGCTCCGAGCGGCAGGGCGCTCCGAGTGCCCTTCTCGCGCAACACCGGCATTGGTCAGGCCCCTGGTGTGATCATGCCTCGGTTGGATTTCGATGCGCTGTTGTTCGAGACGGTGAAGGTGACAGCGGGCATCGATGTGCATGAAGGCACTTCTGCGAAGTCCTACGAACGCACTGCGCAAGGATGGGAGATCGCGCTCGAAGGCCGCACCAAAGCCACACTCAGCTGCCGGATCGTTCTCGCGGCGGATGGCGCCAACTCGCACTTCGCACGGCATGTGGCACAGCTACCCATGGAACCGAAACACCATGCGGCTGGTGTGCGCGCCTACTATTCCGGTGTGCGTGACCTGGACCCCGAGGGCTTCATCGAACTCATCTTCCTAAAGGACCTGCTGCCTGGCTATCTCTGGGTGTTCCCACTCCCCGATGGTCGCGCCAACGTGGGCTTGGGGCTGCGCAGTGATGTGGTGAAGAAGCGCCGCGTCGACCTCAAAGCCTTGATGACGAAGTTGCTCGCGGAGCATCCGCAACTACGCGATCGCTTTTGCGATGCGAAGTTGGATGGCGCGATCCAAGGCATGGGCCTGCCGCTGGCCAGCAAGCGATGGCCCCTGAGCGGCGATGGCTATTTGTTGATCGGCGATGCGGGGCATTTGATCGACCCCTTTACCGGCGAAGGGATAAGCCATGCGATGATCAGCGGGGTGTACGCAGCGGATGTGGCGGCCGAAATGCTCGCCGCGAACGACGTCACAGCGGGCAGCGCGAAGCAGTATGATGTCCGCGTGTGGAAACGACTCGGCAAGGAACTCGCCATCAGCACACGACTGCAGCGCATGGCCGATCGTGCCTGGCTTTTCGACTTCGTGGTGGACCGTGCCAACAAAAACCCGGCGCTCGCCGACACCATCAGTTGCATGTTCACCGACCTCGATCTGCGCGAGCGGTTGAAGAAGCCGGGGTTCTACATGGACCTGGTCCTGGGACGAGCACCCACGAAGAACTAAGCTGCCCGCTGCGACCGCCGGGCCACCACGAACCAGTCCCAAGGGTAGGGCGCCTTCATCCATTTCGGCGGCGCGTCGAACTCCGTGTTCCATGGGTACTCCAACTTCTCGATGCTCTCCACGGCGAAGCCGCGCGCTGCGAAGAGCGCTTCCAGTTCCTCCTTCAGGTAGTGTTTGGTAGGCACACCATCGATATGCACGATGCCATGTTCCAGCCCCTTGCCATGGAGCGCGGCCGCGCGTTGCGCATTACGCGGGTCCATACCATCGCGGAGGTTCCACTGCAGGTGGCGGTAGGCCGTGAGCAATGCTGAGTTGAGCGAAGGCACCACGAGCAACAAGTGCCCACCGCGTTTCACGCTACGGCAGGTGCGATCGATCAGCGGCTCCCGGATCTCCAAGGACGCGTTCAGCAGTGTATTGATGCACAGCACCACATCCGTGGCCGGATAGCTGTTACGGTCCTTGCTGAGATCGGCATGCACATAGGAGATATTGTCGCGATCTACACAGGCCTTCGCCGCCACCTCCAGGCATTGGCTGCTCACATCCACCGCGTACACCTTGGCGTAACGGTCGGCCAGCATCGGTAGCGTACGACCCACCCCGCAGCCCAGGTCAGTGGCCACAGCGTCGGGCGCGGCCAGCCGTTCCACCCAATGCTGGATGAAGCCCTTGGTATCGTTCGCCGGTACGTTGAAGATCTCCTCCTCGAAACTGTCTGCCACCTGGTCCCAATCGCGCTCGTTCATGCGTTAGCGTGTTGTGCCACTGCGCAGGAGCATACTTGAGGGTCGCGGAGAAGTAGCGATGCGCAGGTGCGGTTTGGACGACGTCGGCAAGGTATCCGGGGGTCGGGGGCCGCCGCAGGGGCCGCCCAGGCATGTTTCCACGATCGCGCGTTGGCAACGGTACATTCGAGGTTCAATAACCGCCTTGTTCCATGCCTGCGATCAAACTCCCTTTACTGTGCCTGTCGATGGCAGTGCTCTCCAGCAACCTCCATGCGCAAACCGGATGGAGCGTACTCGATATCCCGAACGCTGGTCGCTATGATGATGTCTTCTTCATCAACGACACAATGGGATGGGCAGCGGGCGGAAACACGGGGTGGATCCGCAAAACGGAGGACGGCGGCCAGACGTGGACGCTACAGTTCACCGCGCCGCAATACCTGCGCAGCATCGAGTTCACCGATGCCAACAACGGCTTCGCCGGTTCGCTGAACCATTCGGTGTATCGCACCTTCAACGGTGGCACCAATTGGACGGAGATCGACCTGGGCATCACACCCTTGCCTGCGGGCATTTGCGGCCTCTCCGCTCCCACCACCAATGTCATATACGGCTGTGGTCTGTGGGCCGGGCCCGCGTTCATCATCAAGTCGACGGATGGCGGTGATACCTGGAGCTACATCAACATGAGCACCTACGCTTCGAAGTTGGTCGACATCAAATTCACGAGCGCCGATACAGGCTTCGCCACCGGCACCGCCAACCCGGGATCGAACGGAGGTGTGATCCTCTACACCACGGATGGCGGTGCGACATGGACAACGAAGCACACGACCAATACACTCACCGATATCGTGTGGAAGATCCAGCGGTTGGATGCGGATCATTGGTTCGCGTCCATCTACAGCGAGCCGGTGAACGATGATACGCGCATGCTGCGCAGCACCGATGGCGGCATGACGTGGGAACAACTCACCGTGGCCGATACCTACACCTATGTTGAAACGATCGGCTTCATGAACACGCTGCACGGTTGGACCGGCGGCGAAGGCACCTTGTACGAGACCACCGACGGCGGCAACAGTTGGGAGCAGATCGCGCTAGGATACAACTACAACCGCTTCTTCAAGGTGAACGATTCCACGGCTTACCTCAGCGGCCATCGCATCTACAAATACCAGGACGAGCTGTCCACCGGACGGGCTCCCGCAGAGGCGATGACAGTGGCGCACAAACTCGATGTGAGACCAACCATCACGGATGGGCTCATCAGCATCGCCGTGACCTTGGATAACGCGACACTCGTGGATCTCGTGATCCTCACCTCAACTGGAGCTACTGTGGAAACACTATTGCGCAAGTGGGCGGAGAAAGGTGACTACACTTTCAATACAGACTTGAGCGCCAAGGCGGGTAGCACCTTCTTCGTGGTGCTGAGGACGAACGAAGGGATGCTGTACAAGAAGGTGGTGTTGGCACAATGAAGCGACTGGCTAGGCCGGGATACATACTTTCATGTAACAGAACGGAATGGCCATGATACGAACGTGCTTCTTCATCTCTTCTTCTCTTTGCTGCACGTTGCCAGCTACTGCCCAATCGCTTTTCGGCCTTGCGTGGCAAGTCTCGATAGGTGGAACCCTTACTGACTACGCACACGGCCTGGCCGCAACAACAGGTGGCTATTGGGTATTGGGGGAATCCCAATCGGACGATGGTCAGGTTGTGGGGAACCACGGAGCAACTGATTTCTGGCTCGCGCTGGTTGATGAGAGCGGTAGCATGATGTGGCAGCGATGTTATGGAGGAGCCGGCCAGGATCGGGGTTTTGCCATCCATGCGATGAGCACTGGCGGTTGCGCGTTCGTGGGAGAGACATTTTCGGACAATGGAGATATCAGCGACTATCATGCTGGCGGTGATGCGTGGGTAGCTCTTGCGAATGACGAAGGAGATCTCATTTGGCAGCGCGCCTTTGGTGGCACAGGGAGGGAAGCTTTTAATGCTATCAGGGAAACACCTGACGGTGGGCTTATCGTGGTTGGATATGCCAGATCCAGCGATGGTGATGTGATCGGCCATCAAGGGGATGGTACTTATGGTGACTTCTGGACACTTCGTCTCGACGCAGATGGGGAATTGGAATGGCAAAGCACGATCGGCGGCACGTTGAACGACACTGCCCACGGGCTTTGTGTCACGGAGGATGGGGGGGCGATCGTCGTTGGCGAGACTTCTTCTTCCGATGGGCAAGTGGTGGCTGCCCATGGAGGAGTTGATGCCTGGGTATGCCGACTGAGTCCAGCGGGGGCGTTGCTCTGGAGCCGGGCGCTTGGGGGGTCTCAAGATGACATTGCTTATGACGTCGTCGCCATGTCCGATGGCGGAGCTCTCGTCGTGGGCAAGAGCCGTTCGAATGATGGGGATGTGTTCGGAGCGCACGGCGCATTCGACGCCTGGGTGGTCAGGCTGAGTTCTTCAGGCGGCGTGATCTGGCAACGTCCATTGGGCGGCACATACGATGACTTCTTCTATTCGATCGCGACCGCGGGCCCGGGCACCTTTTTGCTGGCGGGGTCCACATACTCCCTCAATGGGAACGTTACCGGAAATCACGGGTTCGCGGATGCTTGGTTGGTGCTGATCGATGAGTTCGGTGCGCTCCTTTCACAATCTTGCTTCGGAGGTTCACATATAGATGGCGCTGAGGCGGTCATCCCCTCTCCACTCGGCGGATTCCTATTCGCGGGTTCGAGCACATCGGCGGATGGGGACGTTACCGTCAACCAAGGGCAACCGGATTATTGGGTGGCCCGGATCGCCGACTACACAGGGATGGGGTCCATCGATCGGTCTGCTCCTATCAGCATGAGTCCCAATCCGGCGAGTGACAGACTGCGGGTCTCGTTACCGCTAAACGAGATCGCCCAGATCACCATCGTGGACATGCAGGGAAGAACGGCGATGCGCACCTCTGTCCGAGGCCCGGAAGTATGGCTTGAATTGAGCGGCCTCGCCTCTGGCCTCTATTGCGTACGCGCAGATCTTGACATGATCACCGTGCAAAAGCTCCTCGTCGTAGAATAGCCGCTAAGCCGGGCTCAACTTCAGCATGTTGCTCATGCCTCGCTCGGCGATGGGCATGCTGGCCACGTTCACTACGAGCTCACCCTTTTGCACGTCCTTCTTCTGCCGCAGAATGTGCTTGATGTCGGCGATGGTATGGTCGGTGCTCACGGTCTTGTCGTAGCCGCCGCTGTGCGTCATGTCTCCGTGGCCGGTACATGCCCTGCATTGCTATAGGAACCCAACCAACCACGGCTACTTTCGTCTTGGAAATAGTCACCTGCCATGAAAGCGATATTCACCCCACTGATGGCGCTCACGTTGGCGGCGTCGGTCCATGCGCAGATCCCAAGCGTGGCCTGGACACGTTCGCTGGGAAGTGGGTATTCGGACGCCGGACACTTCATCCACCAGTTGCCCGACAAGAGCTTCTTCCTCGCGGCAACGAGCAACTTTGCCGATGGTCAACTTGGCAACACCACGGGGCCAGCGAACGGCGAGGTGGTGTTCATCGGCCTCGACAGCTTGGGACAGATGCAATGGGGGAACCGGATCGGCGGCCTTGGTCAGGTACGGATCCTTCATGGTGAGGTCATGGCCGATGGGAATTATGTGGTCACGGGCTCCATCTACGAAGCGGGGCAGGAGGTCCCTGACAGTTGGGGCGACGAAGACCTATGGATCGTGAAGGTCTCGCTCGCGGGCTCCATCATCTGGGAGCGCTCGTATGCCGGTATGGTCGACCAGGACGATCTCGGGATCCATGTAGCCGGGCGACCGGATGGTGGTTGCTTTGTTTCCGGGTTCCGTGGACATAACGATTGGGACGCATGGGTCATCGCCTTGGACAGTGATGGCAACGAACTATGGGCGCGCACCTATGGGGGCAGCACCATCGACATTGGCCAATCCATCGTAGCCACTGCGGATGGTGGTGCTCTTCTCGCGGGGTGGACCGGATCCAGCGATGGTGACGTGAGCACGCCGCTCCATGGCCTCTATGATGGCTGGCTGGTGAAACTCGATGCGAACGGAGACATCGAGTGGGCTCGAACGTATGGTGGCTCAAATTCCGACCAGTTCCAAGATGTCCTTGCCATGACCGACGGAGGATTCCTTGTTCTGGGCGCATCGAACTCCGTGAATGGGGATATCACTGAGTTCAACGGAGCTACGGATGTTTGGCTCCTCCGCGTGGATGCTGCCGGAAACGTCCTCGGGAGTTACAACTTTGGTGGCAGCGGCACCGATATCGCATGGGCCTTCATGCCCTATCAAGGGAATTATCTGATCGCAGGGAACACCAACTCATCCAATGGAGACGTGAGCGTTTCCTACCACCAACCCAACGGCACGCCTAACGAGGGAGATGGGTGGCTGCTGTTGGTCAGCCCCGCTGGTGATCTGTTATGGGAGAAGTCGGTCGGTGGCAGCAGTTGGGACGATCTGTACGCCCTTGCACCCACGGACAATGGCTTCATCGTCACCGGCGTTTCCAACTCCACGGATCATTTCGTTCCTGGCAACGTGGCCTATGGGGATATCTGGACCGTCCGGTTCGATAGTAAGAGCACCCTTCTAGCCGGCACGCTATACGTGGATGCGGACAACGATGCCGACATCAGCCTTGACGATCCGCGCATCGGTGGGCGCTTGGTGGAGTTGAGCAGCAACAACGAACTGGCGCTTTCCCAGCCCAATGGCCGTTATGTGTTCGCGGTGAACGGCCCGGCCCAGCACACGATCACCGGCCCTACGATCCAGCATTTCACCAAGGACCCGGACACGTACGAGGCAAGCATAACCGGGAATGAGCCCGCCGTGAGCGGGTTCGACTTCCGCTATACGGCTGATGGCTCCGTTCAAGACCTCCAGGTCTTCCTCACGCCCATCTCACCCTTCCGTCCGGGCTTCCCCGTGCGTTACGATGTGTTGTGCCGCAACGTGGGAACGGTTACTACTGATGCCGGCCTAAGCCTCGTGCTCGATGATGGCCTGAGCCTCGACTCTGCATCCATCACACCCGGCAGCATCGCAGGCAACACGATCACCTGGGCGCTGGGACCGATGCTCTCCTTGCAGAACATCCAACTCTCCGTGTACTGCACACAATCCGTGGCCGACACGCTGGGCAGCCCGGTGACCACCACGGCGGAGATCACGCCCATCACTGGCGACCTTGTTCCCGAGGACAACACCGTGACCACGAACAACCAGGTCGTCGGCTCCTTCGATCCCAACGACATTGTCGTGGATCCAACCGAAGTGCTCGCGGACGAGGTGGACGATGCCGTGCTGGACTACACGATCCGCTTCCAGAACACCGGCACCGATACGGCTTTCACCGTCGCTGTGGAGAACGTGCTTCCAACGAACGCATACCTGCCTAGTTTCGAGGTCATCGGCTCGTCGCATCCGATGACGCTGATCTACTACGACTTCGACCACAAGATGCGCTTCCAGTTCGATCAGATCCTGCTGCCCGATAGCGGCACGAACGAGTTGGGCAGCCACGGATACGTGCGCTACCGCGTGAAACCGCAACCGGGTCTGGTAGTGGGCGACACCGTAAAGAACACCGCCGCCATCTACTTCGATCTAAACGCGCCCGTGATCACCAACACCGCGATCACCGTCGTTGAGTCGAGCGCATCGACACCCTCGCCGAATGAGCAGGGCACCTTTACGGTGTACCCGAACCCGTCCAGTGGGAAGTTGTTCGTGCGTGCGGAGGAAGCCATGACCGGTGCGGTACTGCGATTGTCCGACGCGGTGGGTCGCATTGTGCATACAGAACGAATGAACGGAGCTAGCTGCGCGCTGGATCTGAGCGAACTGCCGAAAGGGATCTATTCGGTCACCATCCGTTCTGAGACACGCAGCATGACGCAGCGCGTGATCTTGCGCTGACCCTACGCCGGGCTCAACTTCAGCATGTTGCTCATGCCTTGCTCGGCGATCGGCATGCTGGCCACGTTCACCACGAGCTCGCCCTTCTGCACGTACTTCTTCTGCCGCAGTATGTGTTTAATGTCGGCGATGGTGTGGTCGGTGCTCACGGTCTTGTCGTAGTACTCGGCGCGCACACCCCACACCAAATTGAGCATGGTGAGGATGGTGCGGTTGCTGGTGAAGGCGAAGATGTGCGCCTTGGGCCGCATGCTGCTGATCTTGAACGCGGTGTAGCCACTGTGCGTCATGGTGACGATGGCCTTGATGTCTATCGCGGCGGCCATGCGCACGCTGGCCATGCAGATGACATCGGTCAACATCCGGTCGTCGTTCTGCAGATCGGGTGGCTGCACGTTGAACATTGTTTCGCTGGTCTCCATCTCCAGCAGGATGCGGTTCATGGCCTTCACTACTTCAACCGGATAGCGGCCCACACTCGTCTCCGCGCTCAGCATCACGGCATCGGCATGGTCGAGCACGGCGTTGGCCACGTCGTTCACTTCGGCACGCGTCGGCGTGATGTTGGTGATCATGCTCTCCATCATCTGTGTGGCCACGATCACCGGACGGTGCAGGACGAGGCAGCGACGGATGATGTCCTTCTGCACGAGCGGTACTTTCTCCATGGGGATCTCCACACCGAGATCACCACGCGCCACCATGAGCGCATCGCTCGCGCGAATGATCGCGTCGATATCGTTGAGCGCCTCAGGCTTCTCGATCTTGGCGATGACACGGGCGTGTTTCTCGCGTTGGAAGATGATCTCCTTCAGCTCGATGATATCCTGCGCATTGCGCACGAAACTCAGCCCGATCCAATCGACATCGTGTTCCAGGGCGAACTCGAGATCCTGCTTGTCCTTCTCTGTAAGGCTCGGCAGACTGATCTTCGTGTTCGGCAGGTTCAGCCCCTTGTTCGCACTGAGCGGACCGCCATTGATCACCCGCGTGGTCACGGTTTTCGCCCCGTCGGTGGCCACCACTTCGAGCCGCAATTTGCCATCGTCCAGCAGCACCAATTCGCCTTTGGAGACATCCTTGGGGAACTGCGTGTAACTCGTGCTTACCAGCCCTGCACGTCCCTTCACCGGATCGGTGGTGATCACCAGTTCGGCCCCTTCGACTAGGTCGATGGGGCCGTTGGCCATATCGCCCACGCGCATCTTGGGCCCTTGCAGGTCGGCGAGGATGGCGGTGTTGAGGCCGAGTTCTTCGTTCAACTCGCGGATGGTGCGGATCAGGTTGGCGTAGAACTCGTAGCTGCCATGGCTGAAGTTGAGGCGGCATACGTCCATGCCGTTCAGCATCATCTCGCGCAACACCTCCTTTGAGGATGAGGCGGGGCCGATGGTGGCGACGATCTTGGTCTTCGGGTCGATCATGCGTTCGAGTGCAACAGTTTGTGGCCCGCGCGCATTTTGCGCAGGTCGACGGGGAACGTGGTGAGGACGAATTCCACCTCACGCAATTGGTCCAACAAGGTGGGTCGTTCGTCCGCCACTTCGGTATCCAAGACCAGGAAATAGTCCGCTTGCTTCTGTTCCTTCAACAGGAGGTTCTTACCACAGTGGTTGCTCACCAACGACCAGCGCACGATGTTCTGCTCGTCGATCTGGTCGAAGGCGGAGAAGTGTACCGTTCGGCCTTCCTCTTCCATGGTAATGTCCTCCCGACGGCGGGTCAATGTGAGGTCCATGCTGCGGTTCATGGCCCAGCAAAGACGGTAGTCCTCCACGTGGCTGCTGATGCCGATCACGGTCACATCCGGTGTGGCGACCAGCATGAGCTTCTTCTTGGCCATGGTTGTGGAGCGACGGTCAAATGTAGATACCGACTTTCGCGACAGGCGTTAAGCCAATGAGGTACGGTCCACTACGCTGCGTTATCGGCAGCAGCAGGGCCTTCGCGCCGTTTGCCCCGGGCACCCGGGGGTGAATGCCCGGCGCGCGGTGGATGCGGCTTGCGCGACCGCATGCCCTGGAAGGCGCTTTGCGCGGCGTCCTGCTCGGCCACCTTCTTGCTCGCACCACGACCCGTGCCCTTCACCTCCCCGTTGATCCGCACCTCGGCCACATAGGTCTTCCCCCGCCCGCTTCCTCCCTCCTCGCGGATCACGAACTCCACCTTCTTCCGACGCTTCTGCCCCCACTCCAGCAGGCGGCTCTTGCCATCGCGGTCCTCCTTCTCGATCTCCTTCAGCTCGAAGTGCTCGTGGATCAGCTTCACCACCACCTTGCGCGTGCGCTCGAAGCCTTTGTCAAGGAACATGGCGCCGATCAAGGCTTCCAGCGCGTTCCCGGGCACGGACGACTCGTGGCTGCGGGCCACGTTGCTCTCCATGACACGTTCGATCGCGACACGCTTGGCGAGGATGTTCAGCTGTGTGCGGCTCACCAACTTGCTCCGCATGCGGGTGAGGAAACCTTCGCCCTTGTCGGGGTAGGTGGTGAAGAGGTGTTCGCCGATGATGGCGTCCAGGATCGCGTCGCCCAGGAACTCCAGCCGTTCATTGTCCGGCAGGTCCGGGCGGTCCTCGGCCACGGCGCTCACATGCCTCAAGGCCTGGCGGTAAAGGGGCAGATCGCCCGGGGTGATGCCCAAGGTGGAGCGACACCAAGCCCGCACCCGCCGCTCTTCGGGGTTGCGCGCTCGGCTGAACAGTCTGTTGATCAAGGGCGACTACCGGTACTTGCGGAAAACCACCGAGGTATTGTGTCCGCCGAACCCGAACGTATTGCTCATGGCGGCGTTCACAGTGCGCTTCTGCGCGGTGTTGAAGGTGAAGTTCAACTTCGGGTCGATCTCGGGATCGTCCGTGAAATGGTTGATGGTCGGCGGCACGATATCGTGCTTCACCGCCATGATCGCAGCAAGCCCTTCAACAGCCCCGGCACCACCGAGCAAATGCCCGGTCATGCTCTTGGTGGCGCTGATGTTGAGTTTGTAAGCGTGATCACCGAACAAGCGCTGGATGGCCTTCACCTCCTGCGGGTCGCCGATGGGTGTGCTGGTCCCGTGCGTGTTGATGTAGCCAATATCGTCGGCTTCCAGCCCCGTCCGCTCCAACGTATGCGTAATCAGATGGGCCAGCGACTCGGCCTCGGCGTCGAGCCCGGTGACGTGATGCGCTTCGGCGTGCATGGTGCCGC
>JBDTNF010000189.1:0-10433 GCA_039933875.1 Flavobacteriales bacterium
GGGAGCTGGTCGTACAGGACTTGCCCCGGCGCAAATGTAACCGATCGGTCGATCAGGGCATTGCCCCCGTCGAATGGTCGATACTTCGGCGTCTCCGCCTGCCTGTCTTCCACGGGCGATCCGGATATTCGCACTCCTCTGCCGACACTCCTTTGTCCAGATGGGGAACGAATGCGGATCAAACCATTGAAGAACATCGGCCGGGCCATCATCGTGCTGTTTCTCGCTGCGGTCGGTTTTGCCGGCTGCAAGCAGGAAGAGCAGCAGCCACCCGCTGTGGTCGAGCCCGTGCGCACGGTGGATCTCCAGATGGCTGTGGTCTTCCTGCATGGTGCCCATGAGTATGAACTGGCAAGTACCTACACCAATGCGTTCGGCACCCTGTTCAAGCTTGACACGCTGCGGTTCCTGCTCTCCGATACCTATGTCGTCGACGACGACGGCGAAACGCTTGGGACCTATCCGGACCATGTGATCGCTGTGGACGCCGCGGCCGGCACGGACACCTTCGCGGTGGGTTCGTTGACCGCCAGCCATGTGCACTGGATGTATTGGACGGTGGGCCTTGCGACCGCGCTCAACCAGCAGGATCCCGGTTCCGCATCGCCGCCGTTGAACGACGCCAGCCTTCGCTGTGGGCCAGCCTCGAGTGATGGCTACCGCTTCGTTGAAGTGGAGGGCCGATGGGATTCGGACGCATCCGGTGACATCGGCCCGGCCGATGCGGTGTTCGCCTACCGCGTTTGCGGCACCGGTTACGCCCGACCCGCTTCATCGCGCATCCATGGCGACCTGCCCGAAAGTGGGGCCATGGTGGTGCCTGTGCGTGTCGATATCGAACAACTCATCGAAGGCCTCGACATGGCGAACCATCCGACCGCCGATGCGACCCTCTCCGAACTGCTGATCACCAACCTGGTCACTGCCCTCGAAACCGAACATTGATCCATTCCTGCATGAAAGTCCTCTACACGTCAATTGTCCTGGCTGCGTTCACGGCCACCGCCTCGGGCCAGTCCGCCATCGATCGTTACCTGAGCGGCCCGCTCACTTACACGACCGTGGTCGACATCGGCGACACCGTTTACCAGCCTACCGATCTCGGGTTCAAACCGAACACCAACGAACTCTGGGTGCTGAACCGCGGCATGGACTCGAACGGTGGCAGTTTCATCATCGTGCACGACGCGGGCATGCCGGATCAGGTGTCGCAGTACCGCAAGGATTCGCATAGCGGCCACTTCATGACCTACGCCAGTTCGATGGCCTGGTCGGACAACGGCGAATGGGCCGGGGTGAGCGAGGTCCAGAGCACGGCTTCACCTACGAGCACTTTCATGGGCCCGGCATTGTGGCTTGGTGACCTGAACATTTTCGCACGGGTGTTCCAGAGCAACTGGGTGAGCGGCTATCCCTTGGGCAGCCACGTGGACATGTTGCACCAGAGCCCTTTCGCCATGGGCATCGCGGCTGATTCGGCCAAGGTCTATTGGGTCATGGACGGCCACTTCGGCAACATCGTGCGGTACGATTTCGTGGCGGACCACGGCCCGGGCTATGATGACCATAGCGCAGGCAAGATCTGGCGTTACACCGATGTGCTGGTGACACGGGTGCCCAACATGCCGAGCCACATGGAAGTGGATCACGCGAACCGCTGGCTGTATTTCATTGACGGTGGCCCCAAGACCATCAAGCGCCTGAACATGAACAGTGGTTCCGAGACAGGGAACCTTACCGTACCCCCAACATCCGGCGAAGCCTTGGCGGGCTACAAGAGGGTGGAAGGTGCCACGGTGGAGACCATTGCTACCTGGACCACCCAGCCGAGCGGCCTTGCCTATACGGACGGCCGGTTGCTGGTGGGCGACTACAACACCGGCGATATCAAGGTGTACGATGTCACGGGTACTCCGACCCTTGTGGGCACCATCGCCACCGGACAAGCGGGCATGATGGGCCTTGAGGTGGGGCACGACGGCAGCATCTGGTTCGTGAACTACCCGGAGAACAAAGTCGTCCGCATCAACAGCGCACCGCTGAACAACGACGCCGCCATCACGGCCATCGTTTCGCCGGCGACACAGACCGCTACCGAAGCCTATTTCAGCACCGCGGATGATGTGTGCGCTTCCTCGATCGCCCCTACGGTGACCCTGATGAACGCCGGTGCCAATGCGCTGACCAGCGTTCATATCCACAGCAGCCTTGACGATGGCGCGGATGACATGTTCATGTGGAGCGGTAACCTCGCGGCCGGTGCATCCACCAACGTAACGCTGCCTTCAATGGCCGCCGACAACGGAAGCCACGTGTTGAAGGTGTGGACCATGGACCCGAACGGCGCAACCGACCCCAACGCGCACAACGATGCGCTCGCTGGCGCTTTCCGGGCGATCGCCCCGGTACAAGGGCTGCCGTTCAATGAAGGGTTCGCCGCAGCCACCTTCCCACCGGCGGGATGGAACTACGTACACTTCAACCCGAACTGCAAGATGACGCGCGCTTTCGGTGGCGGTTTCGGCCAGGGCGCGGGCAGCGTGAAGATGGACAACTACTCGGGCGACATGAACATCACCGGCCAGTTGGACTACCTGATGTTGCCGCGTTTGGATCTCAGTTCCATGTCGAGCACCGCACTGGAGTTCAGTGTGGCCTACGCGCTCTACAACACGAGTTCAGTTGACCGCCTGCAAGTGAAGGCCTCAACGGATTGCGGGGAGACCTGGAGCGTGCTGTACGACAAGCAAGGCGCCGCACTGAGCACCGCACCCGCTACCACCGGTGCGTTCACACCTACTGCTACGCAGTGGCGTGCCGAGAGCGTGGACATCAGTTCCGTGGTCGGTGAAGCCGATGTGATCTTCGCCTTTGTCTCCACCAGCAACTACGGCAACAATGTCTATTTCGACGATATCTCCATCGGTAACGTTGTGGGTATGGAGGAGGCTGGACTGAACGAGGTGCGCGTGTTCCCTGTGCCGAGCAATGGCACGGTGACCCTGCGCTTGCGCAATGAGTTGACCGGATCGGTGCTCGCTGAAGTGTTGACCATTGATGGTAAGACCGCGCACGCCGAACGTTGGACCGGAGCATCCACCCGCTCCATGGACCTGGCTGGTCTTGCGAAAGGCAGCTACGTCCTGCGCCTCACGGGTGTTGATGGCAAGCAACTCCGCTCGCGCCTCGTGATGGAGTAAGTGGAATAGAACGATCGTCAGAACGGCGGACCAATTGGTCCGCCGTTCTGCTTTACCGCTGCGGCATCTTCAACTCAAAGATCACTTCACCGCTCGGCGTGAGGCCCTGTTCAGTGTAGCCCGCCTTGCGATAGAACGCTTCAGCGCGTGTGTCCGGAGCGGTGCTCAGGCGCAGGACATCGGCGCGCGTGAAATACCACGCCAGCATCGTGTCGTGCAGCAGCTTGCCGACGCCATTGAACTCATGCTCGGGCGCCACGAACAAGGCCCATACGTTCCGCTTCTCCACGTCGACCATCGCGAAGCCGACGATGGCTCCATCCGGTCCTGAGCCTGTAGAATGGGCGCACACCCAACTCTTCGTATCGCGCGCCATGAAGTCGTGGTAATCCTGCTCGGTAACCACTGACGGATCGCTCAGCCGGTTCTCGCGCACACCCAGCCTGATCACATGCATCGCGCGGATGTCCGCAGCCGTGGCTTCGCGGACGACCATGCTCAGATACGCGCCTGGTAGGTGTAGAGCTCGTGGTAGCGGCCTTCTTTCGCGATAAGCTCCGCATGCGTTCCGCGCTCCGCGATACGGCCCTGTTCGATCACAAGGATCTGAGTCGCCTGACGGATGGTGCTCAGGCGGTGCGCGATCACGAAGGTCGTACGGTCCTTCACCAGGTCGTTCAAGCTCTTCTGGATCAGCGATTCGCTTTCGGTGTCCAGGTTACTCGTGGCTTCGTCCAGGATCAAGATCTTCGGATCGGCAAGCATGGCCCGCGCAATGGCCACGCGTTGGCGTTGACCACCGCTCAGTTTCACGCCGCGCTCACCGATCACCGTGTCCAAGCCGAGTTCGAAGCGCTCGGTGAACTCGCTGACATAAGCGCCACGAACCGCTTTCTGGAGTTGTTCCTCGCTCGCGTTCGGCCGTGGGAAGAGGATGTTCTCGCGGATGGTCCCTTCGAAAAGGAAATCATCCTGCAGCACCACACCGAGGTATTGGCGGTAGCTGGGCAGGCTCACCTTGCTCAGGTCCTGCCCGTCGATGGTGATCATGCCCGACTTCGGCGTAAGGAACGTGGCTGCAAGACCCGCGATCGTGCTCTTGCCCGAGCCCGAGGTGCCCACCAATGCTGTCACACTTCCGGCGGGCGCGTCGAAGGTGATGTTGTTCACCACTTCCTTGCCTTCCTCGTAAGCGAAGGACACATCGTTGAAGCGGATGTCGCCGCGGATCGAGTTGAGCTTCACAGGTCGTTCCTCGGGCACATCCTCCGCGGTCATGTTCATGATCTCCTCTGTGCGGTCAAGTCCGGCGAAGGCCTCGGTGAGCTGGCTGCCGATGTTGCTCATCTGCACGATGGGCGCGATCATGAAACCCAGGTAGAGCGTGAAGGAGAGGAACTCGCCCAGCGTGAGTTCGCCGTGGATGATCTGGTAGCCGCCAAGCCCCATAATGCCAGCGCTGGCCAGTCCGAGCAACAGGGCTGATGTACTGGTGATGAGCGCTGTGGCCGTGAGGCTCTGCCGCACGTTCTGGAACAACCGCTCCACGCCGCGCTCGAAGCTCAGGTTCTCCTGTTCCTCGGCGTTGAAGCCCTTGATCACGCGTACACCGTTCAACGTTTCGGTGAGTCGGCCGGTGACCTCGGCATTGATCACACCCCGGGTCCGGAAAATGGGCCGGATCTTCCCGAAGGCCTTCAGCGCGATCACGGCGAACACGCCGACCGGCACCAGCGTGCAGAGCGTCATCAGCGGGCTTATATTGATCAGTAGGAATAGCGACGCAACAGCGGTGATCGTGCCGCCCACCAATTGCACCAGTCCTGTGCCCACCAGGTTGCGCACGCCTTCCACATCGGTCATGATCCGGCTCACCAGTGCACCGCTCTTCGTGTTGTCGAAAAAGCTGATAGGGAGGGAGAGGATCTTGCGCTGCACCTGCGCCCGCAGCTTGCTGATGAGCAACTGGGCCTCCACGCTGAGCAGCTTCGTGAGCATGAAGGAGGTGATGCTCTGAACGATGATGGAGCCCACCACCAGCGCCAACAGCTTCCACAGCAGGTCCATGTCCTTGTGGGGGACCACATCGTCCAGCAACACCTTGGTCTGCCAGGGCAGCACAAGACTCGCCGCCCGACTGATCGCGATAAGCAGCAGGCCCAGCAATACATGCTTGCGGCGCGGCCAGATGAACTGCGAGAAGGCTTTCGCCCAACTCATTTTGGAAGTGGATGTCTTTTCGTTGGCCATCGGGGCGGCGAAGGTAGAAGTGACCAGGGCGGAAGGTCCGGGCACCTCGTGGACGAACAGAGGCGGACATTACTTCGATCCGCCTGAACGGTCGTTCAGAACAACCGCATGGTCGCGATCCCCAGGGCCCCGGCGATGAAGAGCGCCGCGAAGCCGATCCCCACGGCCTTGCGCAACGCGCCATCCCCGAAGAACACCACGATCATGTACTTCATCGCCGTGTTGGAGAGCGTGGCCAGCAGGATGGCGGTAACGGCCTCGGTGTTCTGTTCGGGTATGGCTTTTCTGGCAACGGAAAGGGTGATCGCGTCCATATCCGTGGCACCGAAGATGAGCCCTGCGGCATAGAGGCCTTGCGCGCTGTAGTGCTCCGAGGCGAACGCGATGAGCCAGAGCACCGCCATGTAGGCCAGGGCGAACTGCACGGCCACACCGAAGTTCAGCGGATTGGTCAGGGGTACTTCCTCCAAGGTGGTCCCGCCTGGCCGTCGGTGCATGAGGAAAGTGGTTACCAGGCCCACCACCGTGATGAAGGCGATGGGTAGCGCCATGTGCTGGGCGAGCGGACGGTTCACCAGCCAGGTCTCCAGCAGGATCCGCGGGTAGAGGATGACCGATGCGGCGACGATCGCCACGGCCGCCACCATGCGGGAACCGCTGGGATGCTCGCGCGCCCGGCGCGCGAAACTCAAGGTGACCGCAGTGCTGGAAACCAATCCGCCGACGATGCCAGCAAGCAAGGTGCCCCGGCGGCCCCCCAGGATCTTGGAGAGGAGGTAGCCCGCCAGGCTGATGCCGGTGACGACGATCACCATGGTCCAGATGTTCCGCAGGTTCCAGACATCGTATGGGCCGAAGTCGTCATCGGGGAGGAACGGAAGCACCACTGCGGAAATGATCACGAACTGGATGAACGCACGTATGTCCTGCGCAGTGAGCGAGGTGATGAAACGATGGAGGGGCAGTTTGAGCGAGAGCAGGGAGGTGAGGATCACCGTGATGATGACAGCGAAGAGGATATTGCCTTCGAATACCACCGATCCGAGCAGGAAGGTGATGATGGCGGAGAGTTCGGTGGTGATGCCATAATTGCCCGCCTTGGCGGTCATCACGTACGAGGCGATCACAATCGCGATGAAACCGCAGAGCGCGGCGATGAAGACACCTTCCCCGTGACGATCCGCCAGAAAGCTGGCCAGGAACCCGAAGAGCGAGATCAGGGTGTAGGTGCGGACCCCGGCGAACTGTTCCTCCTTGTCCAGCGCGCGCTTGGCGTACTCACGCTCCAACCCGATGAGGAAACCGATGCCCAGGCTGATCAGCAGGCGCACCAGCAGCGCGGGCAATTCTCCGGTCATGGTAAGAAGGTCCTCCATCATCCGCGCTGATCACTTGGAGGCACCAAGTTCGGTTTATCCGGGCGGGTATCGATCCCTTGGAACCGGGTAGCGGCGTTTTGGCAGCAGGTGCATGGCGTGGTGGTGCGGGATCTCTTCCGACCTTGCACCCTCGCCTGCGCATTGATCGCTGCGGCGAACGAAGGATGCGAATGCGGATCAACAAATTGCTGGACAGGGCGCTGATACCCAACAAGGGGGGAGAGTTGCTCTTCTACCAGCGCAACGAGGAATACGTGATCGAGGTGGCTGGGATCACCGGCGACCTGATGAGCACGGCGCTGCACGGATCGGAGGATGCCCTGGCCGAACTGGCGATCAAGAAGCTCAAGAAACCTGCCGCCGCGCGGGTACTCATCGGTGGCTTGGGCATGGGCTTCACCCTGGCCGCTGCATTGAAACACCTCGGACCCGGCGGTGAGGTCGTGGTGGCCGAACTGGTACCCGAAGTGAAGAAGTGGAACGAAGGCCCGCTGGGCGATCGCGCAGGCCATCCCATGCGCGACCCGCGCGCCACCGTCCGCATCGTTGATGTGCTGGAGCTGATCCGCACCGAGAAGAGTGGCTACGATGCCATCCTGCTCGACACCGACAACGGGCCCGAGGGATTGACGCAAGCCTCCAACAACAGGCTCTATTCCCACCGCGGACTGCGCTCGGCTTATGCCGCCCTCCGCCCCAGCGGCGTGTTGGCGGTATGGTCCACGCACGCCGATCAACCCTTCACCCGACGCCTGGGCATGGCGGGGTTCAGGGTGGAGGAGATCCCTGTTCACGCCCACGGCAGCAAGGGCACGCGGCACCACCTGTGGTTCGCCACACGCGGGAGTGAAGGGTAGCGCCCCCATGTCAAGGGAACTGGATCCCCCGGACTTTCATTTCCTCTGCCAGTTTGGTGGGAATACCCCGACACGCGCAATGCTTCGCGTGGGCCAGGTGCCATTTCACCCGCTGCTCGAAGTTGGCATTCGGCGGCAGGGGATGTTTCAGGTGCCAGACCTTGTTGAGCTTCATCAAAAGCAAGTTCGCACCGTTCATCATCACATGAACTGACGATCGACAGGAAGGGTGTCCCTGGTCGGCGATCAATGCTTGAACCGCACGAAGAGCCGCCCGAAGTTGTCGCGGTCCTTGTCGATGCGGTGGTAGAGCTTCTTCACCTGCGGCTGCTGCAGGTAGCGCAGCACTTTCTTCTTCAACTGCCCGCTGCCCTTGCCGGGGATGATCTCCACCAAGGGGATGCGCTTGTCCATCGCCTCCTGCATGATGTCGTCCAGCGCACGTTCAATGTCCTTCCCCTTGTTGAAGATGTCGTGCAGGTCGAGTTTGAGCTTGGACATGGGTCGATCAGCAAAGTCGATGAGTGTTTTCACCGCGAAGGGAGACCCGGCTTTGCGATCGGTCCCCGAATTCGTGCTACGAACTTGAGTGAATTCCCGTGATCCGCTATCGGGGATCCGCAGAATTCGCACCTGAACCATCCGCCCGTTGGCGCCACGGCTCAAGTTCGTCGACCTCTTCGCATCCACCAGCACCACCCCACGCACGTTCCTTCCGGCTGGACGTGGAGGACATCCTGATCAGCTGATCAATTCTCCCCATGCAGCGGCCATGGTTCCACGATCGCCCGCGCCGGCATCACCGGATCAGTGCCTTCACCGAACGCGCACCCGCTGCTTCTAGGTCGCGGGTGTTCTTCAAGAGCAGGGCTGTGCTTGCCCGGTGGATGTCTTCGATCGGTAGTTTCTTCCAGGCGGCGATGTCCTCCTCGCGTTCCTTTCCGAACAGGCTCCGTGACAGGTCGCGGATCACGCAGAAATTGGCGTAGGCATGTGGGTTGGCCGGATCGTAGGCGCTGTTCTGGAGGAAGAACTTGATGAGGCCGTACATGATCTCCTTCGCGGCACTCAACTCGACCAGCTTGGCTCGGTATTCCAGGTCGGCGCTCTGCAACTTTGGGAAGCGCTTGTAGTCCGCGAAATGCTTGCCCTCGTGTTTCAGATAGCTCACCGTGAAGTTCTCGCTCGCGAGGTCGTAGCTGTCGCGTGCGCAATAGAGGGCATCGTTCGTGGCCCAGCCGCCGGGGTAGTAGGTATCGAGGGTCGCATAGCCCTCCCAGCCATTGCAGATCACGCTGTCCATGAAGATCACTTTCACCTGTAGCGTATCCTCCGGGGTGGTCACGGGATACTCCACCTCGGTCTCTTTCATGTGCAGGAGCAGATCATAGAACTGCCCGGTCTTACCCGTAGCCGAATAACAGCCATGTGCCTTCAGGTGATCCTGCAACAGGTCGTTCCAGTGCTTGCGGATCCATGCTGACTTTTTGCCACGCACTTCACGGGAGTACCTGCGTAAGTGAGCGGTCACATTGAAGATCAACCCCTGTTCATACTCTTCCACCGAGTCATCGAGCAGCGCACCCATCCAGTACAGATGGTAGATATTCATGATGTCGATGACCGCAGTATCGTTCGTTTGGAAGAGATAGTGTTCATCCTGGGCGCGAAAACGATGGAGCAGCATCTGCTTCTTCGCCGCGCGCTTCGGTCCCAGCGCCTCATCATCCAAGGTGTCCAGCGCGGATAGCACAGAGGTCATGTTCCCTTGCAGTGCCTGGATGAGCAGGTTGTCGAAGACCGTGCTGTCCGGCTGCGCGTGGGCGGTCGGGGCCAGGCCCAGGCTGAAAAGGAGAAGGATGTTCCGGACCGTTCGCATGGGCGCTCACGAAATTAGGAGCGCTGGCCGCACCTCCATCCCAGCGCGGATCCTGTACTTTGAGCCATCACTTCCAACAGACCTTTGATCATGAAACGCATTGTCACACCGGTGTTCCTCTCTCTGTTCAGCAGTGCGTTGCTCGCACAGGCCACCTTCACGACATCGGGCACGTTCATCGTTCCGGCAGGAGTAACGTCCATCACGGTGGAACTAGTCGGTGCAGGGGGTAGTGGCGGTGGCAACGGCGGCGGCGGCGGTGGTGGCGGTGGTTACGCCAAGGGGACGATCACGGTCACGCCGGGCGCATCCATTCCGATCGTGGTCGGTGCGGGTGGGAGCGAAGTGGGCACGATCATGGGCGGACTCGGTATCCTGGCCGGCGCGGGCTCGAACGGCTCGTCAGTAAGCAATCCGAACATCGGTGGTGGAGGAGCGGGCGGTTCTGGGATCGGCGGGAGCATCAACCGGACTGGTGGTGCGGGCGGCGGTGGATACTGGACCTACTTCGGTGGCGGCGGTGGCGGCGCAGCGGGCATCACCGCCAATGGCGGACCTGGCGGCAACACCATTGCTTACAATGGAACCAACTGCCTCACGCCCGGTGGCGCTGGTGGCATCAGTGGTGGCGCGCCCGGCGCTACTGGGGGCAAGGGCGCTGGCTTCGTGGACGCCCAGTGCAACATGGCTAACCCTGCGGCCAGCGGGGGGACATATGGCGGCGGCGGCGGTGGTGCCAATGGCAACAGTTCGCCGGCCGGCATCGGAGGTGGCGGAGTGTGCATCATCTCGTGGAATCCAGCGAGCGGGCTCGATGAAGTGGACGCCGATGCGCCCGTGTTGCTGTGCAATCCCTTCACCGATCGGA
>JBDTNF010000190.1:0-14954 GCA_039933875.1 Flavobacteriales bacterium
CCGATGAAGAGATCATTCTCGTTGGACTTGAGCACCTGCAACTTGCCGAGCAGATCAGCCTTTTCAGTGGCCATTTGGATCACGGGCTCGTTCACCACCATCTCGAAATACTTGGGCCCGGGCACCACAATGGCGTACACCCCCGCCTTGTAGCCGCGCGGGCTGCGGAACACCACTTTGCCCTTGGCGTCGGCGATGGCCGTGTCGGCGTAGTACAGTTTGTTGCCATAGTAGTTGGCCAGGTACACCGTGTCCTTCGCAGCGCCATTGATCTTCACCTCGATGGTCCGCTTGGGGATCTCCTGCGCGTGGAGCGCAGTGCCCAACAGGGCAAGGGAGAGCAGGGTGGTGGTGCCTCGTTTCAACATGGTCGCAAAAATAGATGGAGGTTGGATCGCGCTGGGGTGGTCAAATTCCATTCCAACAAAGGACGCGCCTTGGTACGTGACCCGTTGTTCCTGCGATCGTTAAGAAGTGATAACGGTTCAGCCCCACTTCCCGTGACCCCCGACCGCCTCGGTCTTGAACTCGCTCGTCGTGTGGAACGTGATCGCCGGGTTATTGCGCCGCTCCAGGTCGAGCATGTAAGCGCTGGGGGCCATGAAGACGGGGTTGCCGTCCTTGTCCTCCACGATCTGCTGTGCCTTCACCCGGATGAACCTGTCCAGTTCCTCCTCCGAGGTGCTTGTCATCCAGCACGCCTTATAGGCGGGTATGCCCTGGAACGCGCACTTGGCGCCGTATTCGTGCTCCAGCCGGTAGCTGATCACTTCGAACTGCAACTCGCCCACGCACCCGACGATCTTCTTGTTGCCGGGTTGTTGGGTGAAAAGCTGCGCGACGCCCTCGTCGGTGAGCTGGCGGATGCCCTTCTCCAATTGCTTGCTGCGCATGGGGTCCAGGTTCACCAACTCGCGGAACATCTCGGGTGAGAAGGCGGGGATGCCCCGGAACTGGAAATCGGCACCGTCGGTGAGCGTGTCCCCGATCTTGAAGTTGCCCGTGTCGAAGAGGCCGATCACATCGCCGGGCCAGGCTTCGTCCACGATGCTCTTGCTGGCCGCGAGAAAAGCGGTGGGCGTGGCGAAACGCACCTGTTTCTCCAGGCGCACGTGGTGGTAGTAGGTGTTGCGCTCGAAGTGCCCCGAGCAGATGCGCAGGAAGGCGATCCGGTCGCGGTGGTTGGGGTCGAGGTTCGCGTGGATCTTGAAGATGAAGCCGCTGAAGTGCGGATCGTCCGGCTGCACTTCGCCCTTGTCCGTGGGTCGCGGCCGTGGCGAGGGCGCGATGTCGGTGAAGGCATCGAGCACTTCCTTCACGCCGAAGTTGTTGAAGGCACTGCCGAAGAAAACCGGGGCGATGCGTCCGGCGCGGTATGCCTCCAGACTCAGCGGATCGTACACGCCGTCGATCAAGCCGATGTCCTCGCGTAACTGGGCCGCAGCATCCTCGCCGATGCCCACCTCGAGCTGCGGATCGTTGATGTCATCGATGCGCACGCTGCTCAGTTCCACCTTTGTCTTGCCGGGATCGAAGAGGCGCAGACCCTTGCTGTACAGATCATAAACTCCCTGGAAGGTGGCGCCGATACCGATGGGCCAACTCATTGGCCGCACCTTGATCGAGAGCTTCTCTTCCAACTCGTCCAACAGGTCGAAGGGATCGCGTCCCTCGAGGTCCATCTTGTTGATGAACACGATGACGGGCGTGCTGCGCATACGGCACACCTCCATGAGACGCTCGGTCTGGGCTTCCACGCCCTTTACGCAATCGATCACAAGCACTACGCTGTCCACGGCTGTGAGCGTGCGATAGGTGTCCTCGGAGAAGTCGCGGTGGCCGGGGGTGTCCAGGAGGTTGATCAGTTTCCCTCCATAGTTGAAGGTCATCACCGAGGTGCTCACCGAAATGCCGCGTTGCCGCTCGATATCCATGAAGTCGCTGGTGGCACCGCGACGGATCTTGTTGCTCTTCACCGCACCGGCCGTCTGAATGGCACCGCCATAGAGGAGGAATTTCTCGGTGAGCGTGGTCTTGCCGGCGTCGGGGTGACTGATGATGGCGAAGGTGCGCCGGTGCTCTATCTCTTCCTTCAGGCCCATGGTGCTAGGTCGATCCGGCCACGATCCGGTGAATGGTCGGCAGGCTTCTTCGGTTGGGCGGCAAATGTAGCCCTTGGTCGAACGTGGCATCAACGGGTGACCCCCACACCTAGTTTTGGCGCAAACCTGCATAATCCATGTTCCGAGGAACCATTACCCTGTTGGCTTCGCTATCGATCCTCTACGCCAAGGCCCAGAGCCCGGTGCAGATCGCCTTGGAACCCTTCGCCACCGGTCTTTCCAGACCTGTGGGGATCGCCAATGCCGGTGACGACCGATTGTTCGTCGTGCAGGAGGCCGGCCGCATCCGCATCGTGGAAGCCGACGGCACTTTGCTGGTGAACCCGTTCCTGAACATCACCAGCCGCGTGCAGAGCACGGGTAACGAACAGGGCCTGCTCGGGCTCGCGTTCGATCCGAACTACGCCACGAACGGGTTCTTCTACGTGTACTACATCAACGGCACCGGCGCGGGAACGAGTCGCATTTCGCGGTTCAGCGTATCGGCCAACCCCGACAGCGCTGATGAGAACAGCGAGCAGATCCTCTACACGCGCGTGCAACCCTATACCAACCACAACGGTGGCCAACTCAATTTCGGGCCCGACGGATACCTGTACGCCGGCTTCGGCGATGGCGGTGACCACGACGACCCCCAAGGGCACGCTCAGAACCTCACCGATGCCTTGGGCGATATCATCCGCATCGATGTGAGCGATCCCGACACTACCTACACCATTCCGCCGAGCAATCCATACGCGGTGGTGACCAACGATACACTGCCCGAGATCTGGGCCTCCGGGGTGCGCAATCCGTGGCGCTGGGGTTTCGATGCGCTGACCGGTGATGTGTGGATCGGCGATGTGGGCCAGGATGTGTGGGAGGAAGTTGACTTCTGGCCTGCGGGCGATAACAGCGGCCCCAACTTCGGCTGGCGTTGCCGCGAGGGCCTCGTGGTGACCTCCACCGCGGTAACCACCGGTTGCCCGGCCGCCTCGGCCTTCATTTCGCCCGTCAAGGTGCATTCGCATTCCAGTGGCTGGTGCTCGGTGATCGGCGGGCGTGTTTATCGTGGCACCGAGTTCCCAAGGCTATACGGCCGGTATATCTACAGCGACTATTGCCCGGCGCCCTTCGAGTCGATCCGCCCCGATGGACTAGGCGGCTGGATCGAGGAACAGGTCATGAACACATGGATCGTGGGCCTCTCCAGCATCGCCGAGAATAGCGCGAAGGAACTCTTCGCTACGAACGTCGAGAATGGCAAAGTCTACCGCATTGTGGACACATGCCCCATGGATGCACCAGTGATCACCGCCAATGGTGAAGTACTGACATCGACGGTGGCGGACAGCTACGTCTGGTTTTTCAACGGGACGGAGATCCCCGGTGCCACGGGTCAATCCCATACCGCAACGGCCAGCGGGGGGTACCAGGTGCTGGGGTCGTATCCCGGTGGCTGCGAGTTGCTCTCCGATACGGTGTTCGTCGCACTTGTTGGAATGCGGACGAACGAGACCTATTCCTTGCGTGTGCACCCGATCCCGGCCACGGATAAGCTGACGGTGGAGGGCCTTCCCCTCGAAGCAGCTACGCTCAGCCTGGTGGACCTTACCGGGCGCACGATGATGATCGTTCCCATCGACAATGGCGGGACGCGTGTCGTAGCCGATGTGCACCAATTCGCCAATGGTAACTACATCCTGGTAGTGAACAATGCGCAAGGCGCTGAACTGCTGCGCCAGCAAGTGAGCGTGAACCACTGATCGATCCGCGGGACCAAGAAGCCCTTGCGCTGGAATGCGCGAGGGCAAGTGCTACCGCATGGTGGACCTTCCGATCAGCCGCGGTGTACCGAATGTGGTGGCCGGCGTTCACCAACTCGCCAACGGCAACTACGTCCTGGGGTGGGCGACTCGCAAGGCACGGAACTCCTGCACAGGCAGGTGAACGTGGACCACTGACCCTGTCGAACGAAGAAGCCCCGGCGCGAGCATCTCTCGTGCCGGGGCTTCGCTATCGGGTCGTAGCTCAGTGAGCCACCTGGAACGTGCGTGCCACACTGTTGCCCTCTGTGCTGCGCAGCCGCGCGCTGTACAAGCCGCTGTTGAGTGGTGCCGTGTTCAATGTGATGATCGAACCGGTGCTATTCACGCTCTGGCTGATCACAATGCGGCCGGTGGCATCGAACACTTCGAGTGTCGCAGCTCCGTTGAGCGTGCCCACGGGGATGTGTACCTCCGTGTTGGCCGGTGAGGGATAGGCGTTGCCCAGTGCGTTCATGGCCGCGTCGAATTCCTCGACGCTCACCACGCCGTAGAACCAATCGTGGCTCAATCCGACCATGAGCTGCGCGATCTCATCGCTGGCCACCTGCTCGGGCCCGATGCCGAAGTACACCACTTTGTAGTTGGTGGTCTGCGCACGCAAGCCACCGATCTTGGCAGCGGAGTACCGCATGATGGGAACGGCCGGTGCGATCGGCGTGATCTGGTCAGGGTACGTGAAACCACCGAACGCATCGATGATGGTGGTGTTCGCTACCGTGCCGAACACAGCATCACCATCCTCGAAGTTCACCTGGTTGTCCGCTGCGGCACCATCGGCCACGAACGTGGAATGCAGGTAGTTGGTGTAGAACGCCTGCGTTACCGGCGTGCCGTACGAACCGGTGGCACCGCTCTGGTCCCAACCGATGTCCTGGCCGGCGATCATCAGGTTGCCGCCATTGTCCATGAATGCGCTGAGCACGTTGGCCACGTCATCGTTGTAGCTCGGGAAGGTCCAGCTGATGTTGAGGTACAGGTTGTTCACATCGGCCAGCGCGTTGGCGTTGCCGAACTCAATGAAGTCAGCACGTGTGGTGGCCGCCTTGTTGTATTCGGCGACCATGCCGTCGATGTAGATGGGCTCATGCGCCTCGGCCTGTGGGTTGGTAACGACCAGGTCATGCACACCGCTGATGATGTGGTACCGTTGCTCCAATACAGGGGCGCTGGTATTGGTAGCGCTGGCAATGGTGAGGGTGAAGGTGCCAATGCCGGGCGTACCATCCGGAGTGATCTCGACGTTCAGGGCCACGGTGGCGCCGTTGGCCACGGTCACCGTGGCGGGGTTGCCCGGGGTGTTGCCATCCACGGTGAAGGACGATTGCCAGGTCAACGGCGAGCCATAGCTGGTCAGCGTGATCACATATTGCTCGTCCACGCCAAGCTGGTTCGTGAAGCTGCCATTGAACGGGGTGAGGGTGCCATCGCTGCCACTGCGGTACGGTTGCGTATCGCCCTGCAGATCGCCCACCACCAGCGTGGTGCCACCGTCGGCCGCCACGTTGCGGGCCTGATATACCTCGCTTTGGTACTCGCTCACGAACGCGCTCACCTCGCAATTGGCGATCACCCATTCCGGCGGAACAGGGATCGTGTAGGTGCGCTCGACGAGATCACCGGCAACGTGGTTGCCCACATCCTCGCCCCAGGTGTCCGTCAGGTAGCCGCGCAGCACGTGCATGTGATCGTAATCGGTGTGATTGCCGTTGAGGTAATCGACCTGCGGCCCGGTGATATGGTTCTCCTCCACGAACACGCTGATGTAGTCGTTGCCAGCAGGGCTGTCGCCGGTATAGAGCGCCACCACATGCACGGTAAGGTTGGTGCCGTCGAAGCTGCTTTCCATGCCCACGTTCACCGGGCTGGGCATCGCGAGTACCTCGTTCACCGCACCTTCCCAAGCGCCGCGACCCAGGTCATCCAGCCCACCGAAGAGGTGGCGGTTGATGACACCAGCAGGGTAGCCGCTGATGGTGAAGTGCGCGTCGATGGCCGTTCCATCTTCCGTCCGGAAGTCGGGTTCGCCTACGCCGGGCACCGCATAGCCGCCGGCATGCACACCGACGGTGACGAAGCGATCGCCGAGCACCGACCCCAAACTGGCCATGATGACGTGGCCTTCCGGGCAGTAGCCGCAGTGGATGCCGGTGAAATCCTCCAACAGGGCCGTACGGTTCTGCGGGGTGTTGTACACCAGGGACTGGCCAATGGCCAGAGCCGGGGCGAAGGCGAGGAGCGTCGAGATCTTCTTCATGTCGGGTTGGTTAGGGCGTTGAAAGTACCGGAGCAGGCTGCACGGCCGACGCACCTCGGCAGGGAACCTTGGATGCCTGCTGGCCCCCAAACCTCGCCGCGCCGCGATGTGCATCAGGCCTTTGGCCGTTCCAGCGTAGTGAAGAGCGGTAGGCAAAAGCACCCTGGCGTTGAAGAGCGGATCGGTGAAAAAGGGTAGAGCCGTGACTGCGGCGCCCTTAGCCCTGCACCGCGGCCTCCGGGAACTTCTCGGCATACTCCCGTGCTGCCCGGCCCATCATGAAGCCCAGCGCCCGCAGCACATCGGCCGGTGCCGGGGTACTGAGGATCCTGCCCTTGTTGTTGTACTGCTTGTGCGTGGTGAACCGCACGAGACACTTCCGGCCATCATCGCTGATGGTGATGGACTTCTCGCGGGGCTTGGCGATCTCCTGCCACTCCAGTTCCTTCAGTTCAACGGTGAGGTGCCACACCCCCGGGAAGCGCTCGGCCTGCTCGTCGAGGAACGCGCTCAGGTTGGCGGTATATGCGGGTTCCTGAAGAAATCCGCTGGTGGTGAAATCGGTCTGTTGGGCCATGGGGTCTCGTTGTTGAAGGTTGTGGACCGATCACGCCAAGCCCGGTAACACGATGCGCGCAAGGATTTGCGCTGCTCCGGTACGAAGGTCGGTGATCCATCGTCGGTATCACCGTTCATCGCTGCTCAGCGCGCATCATCCAAGGGATGAAGAGTTTGGTCGGATGCCGGCAGCGTCGTGAAGCGACGGGTATGCGCGTAGCTTTGGAAGACGCTATGGTCCACTGCGGAAGGATCAGGCCAGACCCATCATGAAACACTTCCACACGTTCCTTTTACTGGCGATCGCCATGCCCTCGACGTCCGTTTTTGCGCAGGCCGGACTCCTGGACAACACATTCTCCTTGGATGGCCTGGTCTCGCAGGATCTTGCGGCTTCATCGTTCGATGAAGCGAGCGCAGTGGCGATACAGTTGGACGGCAAGATCGTCGTGGTCGGTACCAGCGGCTATTCCAAAGCACTGAACTTCGGTGTGGCGCGCTACCTGACGGATGGCACATTGGATACCGACTTCAATTTCGACGGTGCGGACTTCACCTCAGTGGTGTTCGGCGATGATCATGCGACGAGCGTGGTGATCCAGGACGATGGCAAGATCCTGATCGGCGGTTACGGCTTCTGTACCGAGGGGAACTGCTTCGCGATGGTGCGGTATCTGGGCGATGGGACCCCTGATCCCGAGTTCGGGGTCGACGGTATCGTGACCACGGAATTCACCGGGGGCCATACCCTGGAATCGAAGGCGATCGCTGTACAGGACGACGGGAAGATCCTGCTCGCAGGTGGTGGTGTCGCTGGGTTCGCGGTGGTGCGCTACCTCGAGGATGGTACGGTGGACACGGACTTCGGTACCGATGGCCTGGCCACCTGTGCGTTCAGTGCGGGGAACGACCGCGCGAACGGCATCGTGGTTCTCGGTGATGGCCGGATCATCCTGTCCGGCTACGCTTCGGATCTGGTGAACGACTCGATCGCGGTCACACGGTTGAACCCGGACGGCACGATCGACACGGATTTCGGCACGAACGGCCGGGCGCGTGCGAGTATCACCAACCGGAACACCATCGGGCAGGCCCTGGCGCTGGGGCCCAATGGAGAGATCGTCGTCGCCGGCTACTGTGTGCCACCCCTCGCTACTGATCCGACCGCTGTCATCGCGCGCTTCACCGCCGAGGGTGTGCTGGATGCCAGCTTCAATGGCACCGGTTTGCGCCAGGTTCCTGTGGTCGGCTCCGATGTGTCCTCCCTGAACGGGGTGGCCGTGCAGCCGGATGGTAAGATCGTCGCCTGCGGCGCTGTCACCATGGCATCCAGTGACTTTCTGTTGGTGCGGTTGAACGAGGACGGATCCGATGACAACGCGTTCAATACGACCGGTTTTGTTACCACAGACTACACCGGCACATCGGACCGTGCGAACGCGATAGCCTTGCAGGACGATGGCCGCATCGTGGTGGTTGGCGGGACGAACGCAGGGACGCAGGACTACAACTTCGCCATCGCGCGCTACTTGTCCGATGGCAATGTGGGCATTGCCGACCCCGGGCCGATGAACGCAGGGATGGATGTCCACCCACAACCGATCACCGCTGCTTCGGTACTTTCCTACTCCTTGAAGGAACAGGATGTGATCACGGTCGATCTCTACGATGCGCGTGGAGCCTTTGTCGAACGTGTACTTGGTCCGCAAAACAGGTCGGCGGGGCTTCACCAGGAAACGATGGGACTTGACAAGCACCTGCCCGCAGGCCTCTATACGCTGCGCTTACGAGGGCTCACTACCGCGCGCGCCATCCCGGTCGTCGTTGATCGACGCTAGGATCCGTGTCCCGCGCTCACCGGCCCGGTACAACCGGCTGTAGCCGTTCGCAGGCTTCGACGAGAACGAATTCCGCGCCGTTGTCCTGCCACCGCCCGCTGAACCTGCGTTGCATGGGTACGCCTCCCACGGTATCGCTGGTTTCTTCCAGGTCGTCGTAGAGGATCGAACGTGTCGCTTCTTCATATTCGAAAGCGAGCGAATGGAACTCGCGCCCATCGAACTCCTCAATGGTCTTCATCGCGACGTTGGCACTATCCAGGGTGAATTCCACCGCGAACTTGGCGATGCACGTGCCGCAGGTGACCACGTTCGCGAGCCCCAGATAACGGCGGTCGAGGTTGTCCAACCCATGTATCTCATAGAAGGTCGAGGCCGAAAGTCCATCACCATCCTCTGTGTCGCCCAAGCGTTCGGCGACCACCTGGCCATCGCTCAACACGTAGCGCATCACGCTGAGGTTGCTCCGGAACGTGCCGCCGGTCTTCTCGTCGATCGAGAACGATCGCACCCGTCCGTCGGCGGATCCCGTGGACCCCATCCCGTGAGCCCCGGATAATTTCTTGAGATCATCGGGCGTGATGTGCGGATCGTTCAACACGTCGAGCAGCCCGGTCATGATCGTGTTCTGCAACGGAACGATAACCTCGTAGTCGCCTTCGTGGAAGGGGGAAAGCCCGTTGTAGGCGTCGAGTTGCCCCATCAACACCGTGATCTTTCGTTCGAGCGCACCGTCGTGCTGCTTCACAGCGGGTGATGCGCTGATCAGCACCGTCAGCAACGCGATCGATAGGGGAACACCAAGCCGCATGGCAGGTCAGGCCGCGCGCGGCCTCATCGGTCCTTCTTCTTGTAAGCCCCGTTCTGCCACGCCTGGATGAACTGCGCCCATGCGATGGGATTGAAGAGGTTGATCGGGGGCGTGCCTCCGCTGTAGTACAACTTGGTCTGGTCGTTGGCCATCTGGTACTGGAAGCTCGCATAGGCGTCGGGTGGCAGGTTCTCCATGCGCTGCATCATTTCAGCGGGCGAGAGGTTGCGCATGGCCAGTTGCAGGTCATCATCCGGCAGGCGCAGGTTCAGGAAGGCGTCGCGGAACTGCTCGCGCGAGGGCCAGGGGTACACGTCCATCGCCCGAAGGAGCACGGTGTCACGGCTCAGCACGTGGATCATGCTGTACTTGTTCTCAGCGAGGCTGTCGGGGATCACGTACAGTGATCGCTTGAAGCCCACAGCGCTGAACAGGATCGAATCACCCTCCTGCGCCACGAAGCTGAAATAGCCGAACACATCGCTCATCGTCCCACGGTAGGTGTTCTTCACCAGGATGGTGGTGAAGGGCACGGGCAGCAGGCTATCGGTGACCACTACGCCACTGAATTGCACCAGCATGCGCTGGTCCTTGAGCGTCTGGGCTTGGGCGGCGAAGGAAAGGAGAAGGACGAAGGGGAGGAGGAATGAGCGCATCAGGCTTCAAAGGTAGGTGGGCCGTTGTGCAAGCATTGAGCCATTGCCCTGCGTCGGGTGTCCCGGTACATTTGCCAGCCATGAACGGAACACTACGCCCGATCCTTGCGCCGCTCGGTATCCTCGCGCTCACGTGCGCCAGTGCGCAGATCACCATCGGACCAGCTGATATGCCCTCCACAGGCGACACGGTGCGCTACGTGAGCACCCCGGCCCAGGACGTGGACATTACGTACACGGAAGCCGGCGTGATCTGGGACATGAGCGCCCTGGTGCCGGGTACCGAAGGTGCCGATACCGCGGTGGCGGTTTCTTCCACGCCGTTCCTCTACCAACTGTACTTCAACAATCCGTTCGTGCCCGAGTACAATGCCGACTACGCGGTCCGCGGTCAGTCGTTCGATTTCCAAGGGCAGCTTACCGTGAGCGATGTCTACGACTACTACAAGAAGGACGACACGGGTTTCCGCAATGTGGGTTTCGGCGCGAACATCAATGGCATTCCCGCGAGTGTGCAGCGCACCCCGGTGGACTACGTGCATCGCTTCCCGATGAACTATGGCGACCAGGACACCTCCTTCAGCACCTTCACACTGAACGTGCCCACGGTGTTCAGTTTTACCCAGCAGCAGGAGCGTTACAACACCGTCGATGGCTGGGGCACGCTCTACCTGCCGGCTGACACGTTCGAAGTGCTGCGCGTGCGTTCGGTCCTTGTTCGCACCGACTCCGTGTTCATTGAGCAGTTCGGACAGGGGTTCTCCTTCCCTGAACCGGAGACGGTGGAGTACAAATGGATCGCTGCCGGTATGGATGAACCCGTGCTGCAAGTGGTCACCAACGCCGGACAACCAACGACCGCACGCTTCTATTACCATCCGGAGGACATTACCACCGGGATCGCGGCTCATGCGTCCACCCAGCCTGTGCTATTTCCCAACCCGGCGCATGATGTGGTGTTCGTGAGCCTGCCGACCGGGTGGCAGGGAACGCTGCTTGTGAGCGATGCGACTGGTCGTGCTGTGCGAACGATCACGGTGCGTGGTGGTACACTGGAGCGGATCGATCTTGCGGGTCTGGGCAGCGGCGCCTATTCGGCGAAATTCCTGGGTGGCCCGGCGGAGTGGAGTTCGCGTTTCGTGGTGCGCTGAGGAACTCCTGTGCCATCCTTCTTCGCTTCGCTCAGCGCGATCCGGTTCCGGTCCAACCAACGGAGAACCTCCGTTCCGTCATCGCTCAACAAGAGCGGGATCACTGGATGCTGAGGGGTGCAGCCCCCCGTTGCTTCCAGCAGTTGTCGTAGTCGCTGGCGTCCCAGTTCGGCTTCCCGCTCGAAGGGCGCGTTCGCATGCGCTTTGCGGCCGTGGCTGAGGAAGGACCGCGCGTAGTTGCCCAAAGCCCAAGCCAGGAAACGGAAGCGCCCCAACCCATCGAAGCCGAAGCGTTGCGCCTGGCCGACGTGCATCACCTCGTGCGCCATCAGCAAGGTCCAATGGAGCAGCCGCTCTGGATCACCCCCGATACGCTCCGGTTCATGACGCGCGGTCACGTAGATGCGATCGCCGATCACCATGGCCCCGCCACCTTCGCTGGCCGCATACCATGGGGCATGGGCCCAGTTGCTACGCCGGGGGAGGATGCGCACTTGATGCAAAAGCGCCTCAGATAGCCCGGTGACCGCTGAAAGGAGCGCGACAGTGGAGGCATTGAAATGCCGGTCGTTCATGGGCGTGGCTGTTCCGCTTTCAATGTTCGCTCCAAGTTGGCCGTCTGTCACGCTGGCAGGCCGCTTGTACCGGCACGCACTTCGCAGGCGCGCCATCCGCGATCGCGCACCTAATTTCGCGCCGTCGTCTTACAAACCACCAACCATGAGAAAGTACCTCGTTCCCATCATCCTCCTTTGCGCAGTTGCCCTGATCGCTTTGTGGGCCATGGGCTTCTACAACGGCACAGTGACCCTCGGTGAGGATGTGACCAAGCAGTGGAGCAATGTCGAGAACGCCTACCAGCTGCGCGCTGACAAGACCAAGAACCTGGTCGAGATCGTGAAGGGCGCCGCCAATTTTGAGCAGGAGACACTGACCCAGGTGATCGAGGCCCGCGCCAAGGCCACCAGCGTCACGGTGAACCCCGGTGATCTTTCCCCCGAGAAGATCAAGGCGTTCCAGCAGGTACAGGACCAGTTCAGCAGTGCGCTATCGCGTTTGATGGTGACCGTGGAGCGCTACCCGGAGCTAAAGGCTGTGAAGGGCTTCCAGGATTTCCAGGTGCAGTACGAAGGCATGGAGAACCGCATCGGTGTGGAGCGTCGCAACTTCAATGAGGCTGCCCGGAACTACAACGTGCGCATCAAGCGTTTCCCGGGCAACATGCTCTCCGGCCTGTTCGGCTTCGCCGAGAAGGGTTACTTCGAAGCGCAGGAAGGCACCGAGAACGCTCCTGACATCAAGTTCTGATGAGCGCGATCACCGCAGCGGAGTTCCTCACGGAAGCCGAGCGGACGCAGGTGGCACAGGCCATCAGCGAAGCTGAGTCGCATACTGCCGGTGAGATCCGTGTCCATCTGGAGGATCACATCGAGGACGATGTGCTGGACCACGCCGCGTTCGTCTTCGAGGAGCTCGGCATGCACCGCACGCGCGATCGCAGCGGGGTGCTCATCTATGTCTGCGTTGCCGACCGCAAAGTGGCGGTGATCGGCGACAAGGGGATCAACGAACGTGTGCCGCCGAATTTCTGGGCGGATGTGGTGGCCCAACTCACGCTCCGATTCACCGCTGGTCAGCGGACCGATGGGCTTCGTGAAGCGGTGCTGGCGGTGGGCGAAAAGCTGGTGAGCTTCTTCCCGCGCCGCGCCGATGACACCGATGAGCTTTCGAACGAAGTGAGCTTCGATCACCGATGAGGACGTTCCTGACGATCGCAACGACCGCGCTGGCGATCACCGCTTCCGCGGCCAGGTTCGATTGTTCCCTGGAGCCTCCGAAGGAACGGGATCAGGACCACCTGGTGTGGAGTTATGCGGACCTGCTTTCCCCGAGCGAGGAACAGCAGCTCAATGCCAAGCTTGTGCGCTTCGCGCGCGAGACGAGCAACCGGATCCTGATCATCATCGTGGACACGTTATGCGGGACCGATGAGTCGGATCTCGCGTTCACAATCGGCCAGCGCTGGGGTATCGGCAAGAAGGGGTTCGACAATGGTATCGTTTTCCTCATCAAGCCGAATGGGCCACCCGGCCAGCGGAAAGTGTTCATCGCCACCGGTTACGGACTGGAAGGCGCGATCCCCGATCTGCGCGCCAAGCAGGTGATCGAAGGCACCGTCATCCCGAACTTCAAGCAGGGGAGCTACTTCATGGGTATCGACAGGGCCACCGACATGCTTATGGCCATGGCCAAGGGTGAGTTCAATGAGGAGAGCCTGGACAAGCCTTCGATCCCGTGGCAACCCATGCTGGTCTTCCTGATCGTTGCCGTGTTCGTCATCCTCAACTGGCGCGGTCGTGTGAACCGCTATGCGCGAACGAACAAAGTGGACTTCTGGACCGCCATGTGGCTCGTAAGCCAGATGAACAACCGGCACAGCGGTCGCTGGGGCGGTGGTGGCGGGAGCGGGTTCGGGGGAGGGGGAGGAGGTGGTGGCTTCGGCGGTTTCGGTGGTGGAAGCTTTGGTGGTGGTGGCGCAGGCGGGAGCTGGTGATGGTCGCATGAGCTTCAGCAAATGGATCGGTGGCGGACTGGGCTGGGCCTTCGGCGGGCCCATCGGCGGCCTGCTCGGCTTCGCGGTCGGAGCCATGTTCGATCAGATGAACGGGCCTGTGGTGGAGGAGCCGGTGCGCGGCCAGCAACGCGTTCACGGGACCACCGGCGGCGATCTGGTGATGAGCCTTGTGGTGCTCACCGCCGCGTTGATGAAGGTCGATGGGCGTGTGACGCAGCGCGAGCTCGATCATGTGCGGCGCTTTTTCGTGCAGCAATTCGGTGTCGATCGCGCGGGCCAGATGCTCGTGCTCCTGCGCGATGTGCTGAAGCGCGAGATCCCCATCCACGATGTGTGTGCGCAGATCCGGCAGAACATGCCGCATCCGGTTCGGTTGCAACTGATCCACTACCTGATCGGCCTGGCCAACGCTGACGGAACGGTGGACCGGAGCGAATACGACCTGTTGAAGCGCATGGCTGGCGACATGGGCATCAGCGACAAGGACCTGGGTTCACTCAGTGCCATGTTCCGCACTACCGACCCTTCGGCCGCCTACCAGATCCTGGAGATCGAAGCCACGGTGACCGATGATGAAGTGAAGAAGGCCTACCGCCGCATGGCCATGAAATTCCATCCGGACAAGGTGGCCCAACTCGGCGATGACGTTCAGAAAGCGGCAGCGGAGAAGTTCAAGAAAGTGCAGCAGGCTTACGAGAGCATCCAGCGCCAGCGCGGCATGAAGTAAAGGCTGCGACAGCGATCTTCGCCTTCCCTCGATCCAACCATGATCATCCTGCTTTCTCCGGCCAAGGACCTGGCTGCCGAAGTACCCAACGGTATCAAAGGCACCACACAGCCCGCGCTTCTCGAACACAGTCCTGCGCTCATCGCGAAGCTGCGCATACTCTCCGCGAAGCGCATCGCCAAGCTCATGGACATCAGCCCCAAGCTGGCTGAATTGAACCACGAGCGTTACCAGCGGTGGAATGTGCCCTTCACCACGAAGAACGCGCGGCCCGCTGTGTTCACCTTCAATGGCGAAGCCTACCGGGGTTTGAACGCGCGTACGCTGGACAGCGATGATCTACGGTTCGCACAGCACCACTTGCGCATCCTCTCCGGGTTGTATGGCCTGCTGCGCCCACTGGACCTGATCCAGGACTATCGCCTTGAAATGGGCACCTCACTCGCTGTGGGT
>JBDTNF010000191.1:0-5022 GCA_039933875.1 Flavobacteriales bacterium
TCGTGATGACCGTGCTGCACGCCGGTGGCAAATTCGACAAGGACAGCTACAAGGTGTCCGGCGGCCTGCACGGCGTGGGTGTGAGCTGCGTGAACGCGCTCAGCAGCCACCTCCAAGTGGACGTGTTTCGCGAAGGCCAAGCCTATCGCCAGGAATACAGCGAAGGCAAGCCGAAGTACCCGGTGAAGGAAGTGGGCACGACGGACACCCGCGGCACCATCGTGACTTTCCACCCGGACCCCACGATCTTCCAGGTGAGCGAGTTCAACTTCGACACATTGAGCGCCCGCCTGCGCGAGTTGGCGTACCTGAACAAGGGCATCACGCTGACCCTCACCGATGAGCGTCGCACGAACGACGATGGCACCTTCGTCAGCGAGACCTACCACAGTTCGCTCGGTCTGGTGGAGTTCGTCCGCTACCTCGACGGTACGCGTACCCCGCTGATCGAGGAGGTGATCTACATGGAAGGCGAGAAGCAGAACATCCCGGTGGAGATCGCGATGGTCTACAACGACTCGTTCAATGAGAACCTGCACTCCTACGTCAACAACATCAACACCCACGAGGGTGGTACGCACCTGGCCGGTTTCCGCCGGGGCCTGACACGCACGTTGAAGAAGTACGCCGATTCAAGCGGGGCCACCAAGAACCTCAAGTTCGAGATCGCCGGCGATGACTTCCGCGAGGGCCTGACCTGTGTGATCAGCGTGAAGGTGCAGGAGCCGCAGTTCGAAGGCCAGACCAAGACCAAGCTCGGTAACAACGAGGTGATGGGCGCGGTGGACATGGCCGTGAGCGAGATGCTCGAGAACTACCTCGAAGAGCATCCACGCGATGCCAAACAGATCGTGGACAAGGTGATCCTCGCGGCGACCGCCCGCCACGCCGCCCGCAAGGCGCGTGAGCTGGTACAGCGCAAAGGCGCGTTCGCCGGTGGAGGCCTCCCTGGCAAGCTCGCCGACTGCCAGAGCAAGGACGCGAGCGCCAGCGAACTCTTCATGGTCGAAGGAGATTCCGCGGGTGGCACGGCCAAGCAGGGCCGCAACCGCGAGTTCCAGGCCATCCTCCCGCTGCGCGGGAAGATCCTGAACGTGGAGAAGGCGATGCAGCACAAGATCCTCGACAACGAGGAGATCCGGAACATCTACACGGCGCTCGGTGTGCACATCGGCACCGAGGAGGACAGCAAGGCGCTGAACATGGCCAAGCTGCGCTATCACAAGATCGTGATCATGTGCGATGCCGACGTGGACGGCAGCCACATCCAGACGCTGATCATGACCTTCTTCTTCCGCCACATGCAGGCGCTGATCGAGCAGGGTTACCTCTACATCGCCACGCCACCGCTCTACCTGGTGAAGAAGGGCAAGGAGCAGGTCTATTGCTGGAACGAAGCCGAGCGCGACTTGGTGATCGAGCGCATGAAGGGCCCGAACAAGGACGCCAGCGTGGGTGTCCAGCGCTACAAGGGTCTCGGTGAGATGAACGCAGAGCAGCTCTGGGAGACGACCATGGATCCCAGCCGCCGCACGCTGCGCCAGGTGACCATCGAGAACAGCGCCGAGGCCGATCGCATCTTCAGCATGCTCATGGGCGACGAAGTGCCGCCACGCCGCGAGTTCATCGAGAAGAACGCGGTATACGCCAAGCTGGACGTTTGATCCAGGACCAACGACAACGGGAAGGGCGGCCATGGGCCGCTCTTTTCATTTTCACTGATAACTCACACGGGCTGTAGCGGATCAAAGGGTGGCTCCGGCAGTTCAATGCGCATTGGATCCCCGATGGAAACCCGGCCACCCGCGCGGTGTTTTACGGTCGTCCCAGCGTGCGCGTCGCCTTCCACACCCAGTCCGGCGATCCGAACGATGGAAGTCGCGTTCCCCTTGCTCATGGTATGCGAGGGGCTCAAGCTAACGGCGACCACATGCATTTCCGTTCCGGAGATCATCATCGGTTCTTGATGGCGATGATCTCCGCCGCGATGCTCACCGCGATCTCCTCCGGCGTCCGGCTGTTGATGGGCAGCCCGATCGGTGCGTGTACCTGGGACAATTCCTCCTGTGTGAACCCATCGGCACGCATCGCGGTGAATAGGGTCTTGATCTTCTCCGAGCTGCCCAACATGCCCAGGTACTTGAACCGCTTGCGGATCAATTGACGCAGGAGGACCTCGTCCGTCCGATAGCCGAAGGAGACGAGGACGACGTACAGTTCTTCATCCTCAAGGACCACAGCATCGATCGCGTCGTAGTGGACCACGGTGCGCTGGTACGCCCAGTTGTTGGCCTCCATGGTGTTCAGTCCTTCGCGGTCGTCCATCAAGTGCACATGGAAACCGAGTTGGTGCATTGTGCGGCTCAGCGCAAGGCCCACGTGCCCGGCACCGATGATCACGATCCGGTCACCGCTGTCGAGCCGTTCCCGGTAGCTCCAACCGCTGTTCTCCTGCTCAAGGATCCTGTCGTTGGAGACCCCATCAGGGGCTATTGTGGCGATACCGCGATCGCCAAGGAAAAGGCCAACGGGTGCGCCCTGACCCAACCCCTGTGCGATCGACGCGATGGTGGCTACGTGGGTTGTGTCCAACAGCAGGAACGCAACGGTCTGTTCCCCCGAACAGATCATGCCGGACCGGTCCTGCCCGATGCCGGCCTGGTGGATCTGCCGTTTCAGGAAAGGGAAGGCATCGGGCTTTTCGAAAAGCGACCGCGCGAGCTCCACCAGCTTGTGTTCCATACGGCCCCCTCCGATGGATCCGTGCATCGCTTCCGGGGTGACCATCATTGTGAACCCTGTCCGACCGGGGCTGCTTCCACTGCTTTCGACAACGTACAATAGCACACAGCGTTCACCTGCACCCAGCGTGCTGAGGACCTTTTGCCAGAAGTGGACCCTGTTGTTCACGGCTCGAATGTTCAAAGTACCGCCATTCCGACCGGTTCTGGTTCGCTGGCGAATGGGCCATCTTCGTAACACGGTGGAAGTCCCCCCAACTTTCCTGGAGAAACTGTGCGGTAGCCCGATGCTGCCGTTCGCTGTGGTGCTGTGCGCGCTGCTGATCTTCCTCTACTTCTGGCTCCGGCACCTGGCGACCACGCTGAAGAGCCAGCTCGCCAACGAAGCATTGTCACCCGCGACGCGCTTCGACCTGGAGGAGGCCCGCTCCACAGCTGTGGCTACCCGCCAGGCTGCGAAGTTCTTCTTCTGGGCCGTCTTGATCGGCTACCTTATCTACATAGCTGTGGATGGCACACCGATGTACGGCTACGCGATGGAGTGGGTGAACCTCGCAGTGCGTTGGACACATGTGATCGCCGGCATCATGTGGATCGGTGCCTCGTTCTACTTCATCTTCCTCGAGAACAACCTCAATCGCACGCACGGTTTGCGTGATGAACTGGCCGGCAACCTCTGGGCGATCCACGGCGGTGGCTTCTACTACGTGGAGAAGTACAAGGTGGCACCGAAGGTGATCCCCGCGCACCTGCACTGGTTCAAGTACGAGGCCTACTTCACCTGGCTCAGTGGGTTCTCGCTCCTCTTCATCGTGTACTACGCGGATGCAAAGGCCTTCATGATCGATCCTACGGTCGCGAACATCTCCACGCCATTGGCGATCACGATCGGCATCGGTTCCATGGTGCTCGGTTATTTCATCTACGACGTGATGTGCAAGTCGCGCCTGATCCTGCGCCAGGACTCGTTCGCGGTTGTTGGCATGGTGATCCTCGGGCTGATGACCTACGCGCTCACGCATCTGCTGAGCGGTCGGGCGGCTTTCATCCACGTCGGCGCGGTCATCGGTACGGTCATGGTGGGCAACGTGTTCTTCACCATCATCCCCAGCCAAAAGGCCTTGGTACGTGCCGCGAAGACCGCCCAGCCGCTGGATGCGACGCTGGGTATGAAGGCCGGCCAGCGCAGCTTGCACAACAACTACCTCACGTTGCCTGTCGTTTTCATCATGATCAGCAACCACTTTCCGAGCACCTTCGGGCACAGCGGCAATTGGCTCATCCTTATGGTCATTGTCGTGGCCAGCATGGGGGTCAAGCACTATTGGAATTTGCTTGATCGCGGCATCAAACAGACGCGGGTGCTGGTGATCAGCGTGCTCGCGCTGGTGATCCTCAGCATGGCGATATCACCGGCCTTCGAGGATACCTTGGATGCCACCATTCCCGCGAGTTTCGAGGAGGCCAATGCCGTGATCCAAGCCCGCTGTGTGCAATGCCACAGTGCGAACCCCAGTGATGATGTGAACCACGTGGCACCCAACGGCGTGATGTACGACACCCCCGAGCAGATCAAGGCCATGGCGGACAAGATCATGACGCGTGCTGTGCGAACGAAGACGATGCCGCAAGGCAACAAGACCGGAATGACCGACGAAGAGCGGACGATCCTGAAGCGCTGGATCTTGCAGGGAGCCAAGATTGATTAGCTGATGGATCGATTAGCCAATTAGCTGATGAACTTCGTCGCTCCAACACGGACCTGCCCATCAGCTAATCATCCCATTAGCTGATCAGCTAATCTTGGATCAGGCGCTCCATAGCACCCGCGTCATCACTCCAACCGGGGTGATCGAAGCCACGCTCATCCTTGCCGTTGGCAAGATCCAGGAAGTCCTACCTGGTCGTGTGCTACGCGAAGGCATACCCTTCGAAAGTGTTGGCGACAAAGTGATCATGCCCGGTGTGATCGACGCACACGTACACATCAACGAGCCGGGCCGCACCGAGTGGGAAGGGTTCGAGACCGCAACGAAGGCCGCAGCAGCCGGTGGCATCACCACATTGATCGAGATGCCGCTGAACGCAAGCCCGGTGACGACGACTGTGGATGCGTTGAAGCTGAAGCTCGAGGCTGCGAAAGGGAAACTGCACGTCAACGTGGGGTTCTACGGCGGGGTGATCCCCGGCAACACCAACGACCTCGATGGCTTGTTGAACGCCGGTGTCTTCGGCATCAAGGCCTTCCTCACGCACTCTGGCATCGACGAGTTCCCGAACG
>JBDTNF010000192.1:0-4421 GCA_039933875.1 Flavobacteriales bacterium
ATGAAATGGTGGGCGACCCGGTGGCCGACAGCCTGATGATGCGCGAAGCATCGCCGGTGTTCCACATGGACCGTGTGAAGTGCCCGCTGTTCATCGCACAAGGCGCGAACGACCCACGCGTGAACAAGGCGGAGAGCGACCAGGTGGTGGCCGCCCTGAAAGCCCGCGGCATCGACGTGCAGTACATGGTGAAGGACAACGAAGGCCATGGTTTCCACAATGAGGAGAACCGCTTCGATTTCTATGGCGCCATGGAGAAATTCCTGGACGAACACATCGGTGCCGGTTCCAAACCAGCCTCCACCGCGGAAGAGACCAAGGCGGCTTCCTGAGACGTCGGTGAAAGTGATGGAGCGGCGGCCCTTCGGGGCCGCCGTTCTATTTTGTGCACGATGGAAGCCCTGGCCGAAGAAGTACGCCGTGAAGCGGTGCGCCGCCTGGAGGAGGGTCGCGGGCGTATCCGCGCCTGCGTGGCCCGGTTGAACGAAGACCAACTATGGCACCGACCCAACGCTCATGTGGTTGGCGTGGGCAACCTGGTGTTGCACCTTGCGGGCAACGTGGGGCAATGGATCAATGCCACCTTGGGCGGTGAGCCTGATCAGCGGCAGCGCGCGGACGAGTTCAATGAGACCGGCCCCTTCCCTGCCAGTGACCTGCTCGAACGCCTGGACCGCACCCTGGACCGCGCCGTCATTGTGATCAAGAGCCTGGCAGCCGAAGACCTGGTTCGCATCTGGGCCGTGCAGGGCTTCCAAGAGACCGGGGTGGCCATTGTGTTGCATGTGGTGGAGCATTTCAGCTACCACACCGGCCAGATCACCCTGCACACCAAGTTGCTGCTGGATGTGGACACCGGCTACTACGCCGGGCATGACCTCGATGCCAAGGGCTGAAGGGTTCGGTCCCCAGGCGCCGCGGGACGGGCAAGGCACGTCTCGTACCCGAGACGATCGTTAAGAACCCGTGAACAGGGCATTTCCTGACGCGTTCACCGATCGCCCGTAGCGTTATCTTGCCTACCCCTCGACCAGCGCCCTGCCGATGAAGAACATTGCCCTAGTGACCGCTCTTGTCGCGGGTTCCCTTGCCACCACCCTGCACGCGCAAGTGGTGCTGAACGAGGTGAGCGCCGCCAACATGAACGGGCCTACCGATAGCTATGGGGAACGCCAGGATTGGATCGAACTCTACAATACCTCGGGGGCTTTGGTGGACCTGACCGGTTGGTACCTGAGCGACAGCCCGACGAACAACACCAAGTGGGCCATCCCCGCAGGGGTGACGATCGCTGCGAACGCGCGGCTCATGGTGTTTTGCAGTGGACGCAACACTGTGAACGGGAACGAGCCGCACCCGAGCTTCAAACTCACCCAGACCGAAGGGGACCACGCGGTGCTCAGCGATCCCAGCGGGAACATCGTCGACGACTTCGAATTCACCCAGCCTACGCAGACCGACCATAGTTGGGGAAGAACCACGGACGGCGCTGCAGCGTGGTCGTTGTTCCAAACACCCACTCCCAACGCGGCCAATGCCGGTGGTGGTCCGTACTACGCCACCAAGCCGACCATGAGCCAACCGGCCGGTTACTACGGCGGCGCCGTTAGCGTGGCCCTCGCCAGTCCCGATGCCGGTGTAACGATCCGCTACACGACGAACGGCTTCGAACCAACGGCCGCCAGCACCGCCTACTCAGGACCGATCAACATCGCCACCACGACCGTCCTCCGCGCCAAGGCCTTCAGTTCCACTCCTGCGGTACCACCGAGCTTCATTGAGACGAACACGTATCTCATCGGTGTCACACACGGCGTTGCGATCCTCAGTTGCTCCGGCGACCAAGTGCAAACACTATTGGATGGAACGCAGATCCAACCCGTGGCGTCCATGGAGTACTTCGGCCCCGACGGGGTCTTGCGTGATGAGGTCACAGGCAACATGAACGAACATGGCCAGGACAGCTGGGCTTATGATCACCGCGGGTTCGACTGGGTGTCGCGGGACCAGTTCGGTTACAGCAATGCCATCCACTACCCCATCTTCACCGTTTCGGACCGCGATGAGTTCCAGCGCGTGATCGTGAAAGCGGCCGCTGGGGATAACTACGAGTTCGGCCCTGGGCAGCCAGCGCACATACGCGATGCTTACGTACAGTCATTGAGCCAGGCCGGGCACCTGAAACTGGATGAGCGCAGCTACGAACCCGCAGTGGTCTACATCAATGGCCAGTACTGGGGCGTGTACGACCTGCGCGAGAAGGTGGACGATGCCGACTACACCAAGTACTACTACGGCCAGGATGAGTACAACATCCAATTCATCAAGACCTGGGGCGGCACCTGGAGCGAATATGGCGGAGCCCAGGCGCAGGCCGATTGGGACGCGCTGCGCGCATACATCAACGGCAATAACATGGGCGACGCCACCGCCTTCGCTTATGTCGATGATCAGTTCAACTGGAAAAGCCTGATCGACTATTTCTGCCTGAACAGCTACGTGGTATGCGCCGATTGGCTGAACTGGAACACCGGTTGGTGGCGCGGCCTGGATCCCACCGGTGAGCACAAGAAATGGGGCTACATCCTCTGGGACGAGGATGCCACCTTCGGGCACTACGGCAACTTCACCGGCATACCGGACCAGAGTCCCGATGCCGACCCCTGCACCGTGGAGCAACTGCCGGATCCAGGCGGCCAGGGCCACACGGAGATCCTGTACAAGCTGCTCACGGAGAACCCGATGGTCTATGAGTATTACATAAACCGCTACATCGACCTCAACAACACCTTGTTCAACTGTGAGGAGATGGTCCCCTTCCTGGATAGCCTGATCGCCAAGATCGCTCCGGAAATGGTGGGGCAGGTGGCACGCTGGGGAGGCAGTGTGGCGGGCTGGGAGGCCAACGTGCAGGTGATGCGCGACTTCATCGAAACCCGCTGCGTGACCATTGAAGAAGGCCTGATCGATTGCTATGACCTCGAAGGTCCGTTCGAAGTGACCTTCAATGTGGACCCACCGTTGAGCGGTGAGATCCAGATCAACTCGATCACACCGCCCTCCTATCCGTTCACGGGCACCTACTACGGTGGCATCAACACCAACCTGGAAGCCATGGCGGCTGATGGGTACGAGTTCAGCTATTGGGAGGTCTTCAGCACGAACATCATGCTGCCGAGCCTCACCGACTCACTGACCCGGATCGATCTCCTCACCGCCGATAGCATTGTTGCGCATTTCGAGCCGCCGATCCGCTACGAGGTGTTGCTGGATGTGGTGCCCCATGGTGGCGGTACCATCACCTTCGAGGGGAACACCTATTCCAACTTCCCGGTCATCGTCACCGCACCAGAGGACATCGACGTACCCTTCAACATCAACCCGACGCTTTACTACGACTTCCTCTACTGGACGATCAAGAACGCTGCATTCACGCCCGGTGACACCACCGCCAAGGAACTCGTGGCGCGTTTCCTCACCACCGATACCATCATCGCCTACTTGAAACCACAGGAGTACGTGTACTACGTAGCCAATGCCTTCACCCCGAACGGCGACGGCATCAACGACAGCTTCCAGCCCATCGCCAATGTGGTGGATCTGGCGACCTACGAGTTGCAAGTGTTCGACCGCTGGGGCGGCGTGATCTTCGAAACCAACGACCCCTGGACCGGTTGGGATGGCACCGTCGGTGGCAGCACTGTGCAGGACGGAGTCTACGTCTACCGCGCCTATGCCATCGATGCGATCAAGAAGGACCGCTACGAACTGTTCGGGCATGTGACCGTGTTCAGGTAGAACTGCTCACCTTATGCATTGCAAAAGGCGGACTGATGTCCGCCTTTTGCAATGCATGGAACATTCCCTCACTGGTTCGCAACCGACTTGTGTTGGAATACTCTCCGCATGCCTGATTGATAGGCGATGCACGCCTCAATAGTTTCGCATACTCACCGTCATTTCTTACTGAAACACGGGAGTGACGTTGCTCGTAGACCTACGGGATGGAGTGCGCTTGACAGACCGTAAGATCATAGAAGGATGACCCTGATCGAATTCAACAAACTACCCGCGCAACAGCGTACTGAACTCATATGGACGCAGGCGATCTTCTTGTGCACGGACGATAGAGGCTGGACCAGCTACTACGCGTTGGGGGGCTTTTTTGTCGAAGTGGTGTGGTACAGGGGAGGCAAGATCACCAACCCGAAGGCCTTCTATAAAGGCTCTTGTCACCAACGCCTTCTCCAGCTGATCGAACTGAACCAGTTGGAACTCACCGGCCCACTTTAGAGGGCGAAGATCGAACCGCGCCTATTTCCGGGGATTCATAAGCAAGCCACTCGGCAGCGGCTCATCCCACATGGCACGCTTTCCGGGGCCGAGCTCTCGCCAGCCATAGACCAGAACAAGGGTGATGG
>JBDTNF010000193.1:0-17283 GCA_039933875.1 Flavobacteriales bacterium
TAATGCGATTTTCAGAACATGCGTACAGTAAAGAGAGCTTTCGAGCCTTCTCAACTACTCGACTCCAAAGACCTGGAACAGTGGGCATTGGCTACACCTTGGACGGTAGCTACGAACCCTGCTTTGTCGGCGTCGCGGAACGCGGTGCCTTCGAGGTGCTCACGCTCTTCCCCAACCCGGCCACCCATCAATTCACTGTGAGCTATCCGCATGGTGTTGCGCATGCCGACAGGGTGCAGGTCACCGACATCGCTGGTCGCATCGTGATCGATGAGAAGCCACTCACCATGGGGCAATGTGTCGTCGATACCGACATGCTGAGCGAAGGCAGCTATGTCGTGTCGCTCTTCGCACGAGGTGCGTTGGTCGGGAGTGGACGGGTGAGTGTGCAGGTTGACTAAGACCTCCCAGGTGTTCGCTGCGTTGGTGATCATAGGGGCGGAGCCGCAAGCCGCATCCAGAGGAGGAGGAAATAGGATGAACTGATCACCATGAGCAGCGAGAAAAAGACCGTGTACATCACATTCGTGGGCGGCATTGATAAGCCACTCGTGAACAAGTTCATCACCTTCTGCACGAATGCGGTTAACGAGCACAAGCCGGATGAACTCTACTTCATGATCGCCTCCCCGGGGGGGGATGTGGATTCAGGCTTCGTGCTCTCCAACTACCTCCAAGCACTTCAGGGTGGCATGCAGGTGACCATGCACAACATCGGCAACATCGATTCTATCGCCAACGTGATCTTCTTGAGCGGTGAAAAAAGGGTTGCCTCGCCGAACGCCTCGTTCCATTTTCATGGCATATCCATGAACGTCAATGGGGCAATGAATAGAACGGCCTTGAAGGAAACATTGAGCCGCTGCGAGGGCATGGAGAACCGGATCATCAAGACCGTGAGCACGCGCTCGAAGCTTTCGACCGAAACCTTGGAAGGGTTGTTCAGCCAGGGCGAGGGCAAGGACGTAGCCTTCGCATTGGAGCATGGGATCATCGACGAGATCAAGGAACCTTCCCTGCCTTCTGGTGCGGTGCATCTGGTGATGAACTTCCAATGATCTGTACTGCGAGACGCGCTGGGCTGCTGCCCCAGGCTGCGTGTGGCCTGTGGCTAAGTGCAAAAGCACGGTACACCGGGGCTATGCCTCGGCACCTGTCGAATGAAGAACGGCGACCCTCGGTCGCCGTTCTTCGTTCTCATTCCTATTGCGGTCACTTAGGCTTTTGCGCGGTCTCGCCACCTCCGGGGCGCACCACTTGCACCCATTGCCCCTTGCTGCGGGCGTTCACGGTATGGTCGTACATCGCTTCGCAGAAAGCCCCGGGCAGGTAATAGCGCCCGGTGTAGCTGGCATTGAGCATCACCCGGTAGGTGGCCTTGTTGCCCTTCCACAGGTCGAAGTAGGTCATCACCCGGTCGTCGCGCACATCCTGGTAGGTGTAATAGCTGTCCTTCACGCCACTCTCGCTGCCTTCCATGCGCGTGTTACGGATCTCCCAGCCGCTGGGGAAGATCTGCGTGAGCGCCAGTTGCTGGTACCCACCGAGCACGCCCGGGTGTACCACGTCGACCACGGCCAAGAAGTCGGTTCCCTGCTCGATGCGCGTGGGGTCCACCGGTGTGCCGTCGACCAAGGTGTACTGCACGTCCATGTACAATCCGTTGGCCGATGCGTGCTCTTCACCTGCGAGCGGTGTGCCGGTGCGCACAATGCGGACGTAGAGCAGGTTCTTACCGGTATTCTTGATCCCGATACTGGTCTTGCCATCGGGCGCAGGCAGGTCGGTGCGGGCGATCGCCTTCTCGCTGAAGCGGTCGGTGCTCTTGCCGCCTTGGGTGAAGACATAGCTCATGCCTTTGCCCAGCGGGCTCTTCTCCGCGAGGCGCGCCACGGCCATCAGGCCGAAGCTGGTGCTCTGCGTGCTCCACCATTCATCGGCGCTGAGTTGCTTGGCGATGCGCTGCACCACCAGCGCGGCCTTGGGCGTCTCACCCATGGCCAGCAGGGCTTCGGCGATCAGCCCCTCATCGCGCAGGTCGCTGCCGTAGGTATAGGCCATCTCGGTATAGGCGGGCACGGTGGTGTCCATATCCTTCACCAAGGCCTTGGCCACATCCACGCGGCCGATGTGTGCGTACGCGGCAGCGAGCATCCAGCGGCCCTGCATGCCGAGGTCGGCCTGTTCGCGCAGGCGGTTCATCGCGGGCAGTTCGGCGCTCTTCGCGATCGCGAGCACATAGAGGCGGTAGGCTTGGGCGAGCTGTGCCGCGTTCCGGCTCCAACCGGTCGCCAGCACACCGTTCCATTCGCGGGCTGCCTTGCGTTGGAAGGCGAGCCAGTTGTTCTTCACCGCACCCGGCGGCGTGAAGCCCTGGCGCTCGGCCTCGATGAGGAAGTGCCCGGCGTAGATGGAGACCCAATTGTCGTAATAGTCTCCACCCGGCCAGTAGTTGAAGCTGCCATCGGCACGCTGGAACTGGCTGAGCTTGTGCAAGGCCGCCTCCACATTGAGGCGCATCTCCTGTTCCGCACGCGCAGGCAGGTCCATCACTTTGCCCAGGTAGAGTTGCGGGAACGCCTTGGACGTGGTCTGTTCCAAACAACCGTGCGGGTAGTCGATCAGGTAGCGCAGGCGGCGGGTCATGTCCACCGGGGGGATCGTACTCACCTCCAGGTAAGCGCTGTTCGTTCCGGTGATGCCGAGCGGCAGGGGCGTGTTCTTCCATTCCTTGCCGGCTTCGACCAGGGTCTCGGTGACCTCGGTGGCCGGCAGGTTCGGCTGGCGCACTTGCAACTCGATGCTCTCTGAAGCGCTTTCACCAGCACCGGACACGCTCACCGTCACTTTGGCCACCCCGATGGCCTCCTTCACATGCACCTTGAAGGTCACCACCTGATCGCCGATCTCGCTGAAGTGAAGGGTTTGTTGCGCGGCACCTTCAGGGATGAGGAAACCGTTCGGCTCGAGTTTCACCACCACGTCCTTCACCTTGGCGTCCATGGCGAACACGGTCACCGGCAGATCGGCCGTTTCGCCCGGCGCCAGCACGCGCGGCAGGGTGGCGAGCACCATCAAGGGCTTGCGCACAGGTACCGCTTTCTCCGCGCTGCCGTAAGCTTTTTCGCCGTCGGTGGCCACCACCATCACACGCACGCTGCCCACGTAGTTGCCGATGGTGAAGCTGTGCTTCGCCTTTTTGCCACCCTGCAACTTGAACGGACCCACGAAGCGCACCACCGGTTTGAAGCGGTTCGCACGCGCGGCATCCTCCGGATGGGCAGCGTCACTGCCGCCCAGTGCCAGCACGCGCGCGATCTGCTGGCCGAACGCACCGATCACCTGGTCGTACAGGTCCCATGTGCGCACACCCAGCGCTTCGCGCGCATAGAAGTGGTTCCAGGGGTCGGGTGTCTTGAAGCGCGTGAGGTCAAGCAGCCCTTCGTCCACGATCGCCAGCGTGTAGGTCATGCCCTGTCCGCTCTTCTCGCCCACTTCCACGGTGAAGGGCACATCGGTGCGCACTTCCTTGGCCATGGTGATCGTCGGCTCGATGTGCGTTTCGGCATCCTCCACCAGGATCGGGATCACGCCATAGAGGCGGATCGGCATGTCGTTCTTCGTCTTCGCATGCGGCTGCACCACCGTCACGTGCGCGTACACGTTCGGCGCCATGTCCGCAGTGACCGGGAAGGTGTAGCGGGTCTCCTTGTCCTTCAGGTCCACCCAGACCGCGTCGATCACGCGACTGCCGGTCTCCAAACTGATCAAGGCGCGGCCGCTGCCGGAGGAGGGGATGACCAGGGTGGCCTTGTCGCCCACGTTGTACTTCTCCTTGTCGCTGTTGAAGCTGAGCATGGCGGCCTGTTCGGGATCCTGGCGGCGTGAGCGGCCTTCCCAACCCGGCCAGTCGAGGTAAACCTGGAGCGCGCTGCTGTGGCCGCTTGCAGGATCGCTCACACGCAGGGCGAAGCGGCCCCAGTCCGGCCGGTCCATACGGAACTTGAAGACGGCGCGCCCCTTCGCATCGGTGGTCACGTTGAGCTCCTTGCGCAGCTCCACGCTGGGCGAACTGATGTAGTTGGCGGCGCCCGTCATGCTGCCGTCCCACCACCAGTTCCAGTTCATCTTGTACACCTGCACCTTCAATTCATGCCCGGCCAAAGGCTTGCCGAACGCGTCCACCGCGACGAGCGGGAAATTGTAGGCGGTGTCGGTGACGAGTGTGCCCCAGGCACTTTCGATCTCGGGCATTTTCACGCCGGCATAACTCACGTAGGGGTAGTAGGGTACGCTGGTGTTGTCCGTGCTGGCATCACCGCCCGCTTCGAACACACGCGTCACGATGTTGGCGTTCACCATGGCGGGCGCGCTGCGGCCGGTATTCACCTCCAGCGGGAAGCTGGCCTCACCCTGCGCTGTCAACTGGCCATCGAAAGCGACTTGTTCTTCTTCCGGTACCCACGTACGCAGGTCGTTGAACTCATACTTCTCATAGCCCTTGAAGTCGGGTGCGCCCGGCGTCATGGTCACCGTGACGCGGGTTTTCAGTTCGCGTGCCGGTGCACCGTGTAACCAGTGCGAGCTCAGTTTCACTTCGTGCGATCCACCGGCGGTGATCCGCTCGCCGCCCAGGTCCAGCAATACCTTCAGGCGGTTTGGTTTCACCGTCTCGATCCGAATGGATTTGTGGAAGGCTGTGCCGCCGACGGTGACGCGTGCGTTCCAGAAACCAGTGGGCGCATCGGGCGATGTCGCGCAGCGGAAGGCATAGACGCCATTGACAGAGGAGGTGCGGACGTGCTTCTGGTCCAACCGGCCACGTGGATCGGTGATTTCCAGCACCACCGGATGGTCCTTGGGCAGTTTCTTCAGCGCGTCCTGCAGGATGAAGGTGAGGTAGAGGGAATCGCCGGGGCGCCATACGCCGCGTTCGCCATAGAGGAATCCCTTCAGCCCTTTCTCGATCGCGGTACCCTGCACATCGAACTCGCTCACCGAGAGCGAGGAGCCATCGTCCAGCTTGAGGTAACCGCGCTGGCTGCCCTTGCTCGCGACGAGCAAGAAAGGCTTGTGTTTGGTGGGAGGCAGCGTGGCGAGCCCTTCGCCATCGGTGACCACCTGGCCCATGCTCTTCCGCTGCAGGTCCATCACATCCAGTTTCACGCCCGAGAGCGGTGCCGTGGTGCGCAGGTCGCTCACCGCCATCAGCATCGATCCGTCGTTGCCGCACTTGGCGATGATGCCGAGGTCGGAGGCGAGCAGGTTGCGCGAAACCGGATGACCGCCCCAGTAGTACGAAGCCGAGCAGGGGTTCTCGCGCTGAGAGTAGTCGTACTCCTCATCATAGTACTCGTCGTATTCGTCGTAGTAGTAATAGTCCTGCACACGGTCGTAGTCCTCCTGCTCCTCTTCGAAGGTGCGTTCATGGACAGGTGCATCATCCACCACCGCGCCTTCGCAGGGGTACACCGAATGCTGCCGGCTGAAGGAGAGCTCCACGCGGTAGATGGCGCCCGGCTCCGCCTTGAACAGCTCGGCGAGGTCGAGGTAGTAGGGGTTCCAGCGGCCCAGGTCAGGTCCATCGGCGGTTTTCAAGGAGATCGTCTTGCGGGTGATGAGCCGTCCCACGCGCGCCAGTTCGCGTTCTCCCGCCAGGTCGTTCACCTGGAGGAACTGGGTCACGTTGCTCTCGTGTATGCGGATGACACGCACGTCCACGGCCTTCAGGTTCACCGCTTCGAACGGCATCACAAGACCATCGGTGGACGGGAGGATCACGCCTTTGCCCACCATCCTTACCGCGGGCTTCAGTTCCTCGAACCGCAGGTCCACGCTGATGTCCTTGCCGAGGGTGCGGCCGTTGAGGTTGCGCAGCGAGGCGGAGACGTAGCCCTGCTGATCGCCGCTGAGACGTTCGGTGGGGTAGAGCACCAGCCTGTTGCCGTCGATGGTGATGCGCATGCCTTCAGCGCCAGCGATACCGACCGTACCGCTCAGGTCCTGGGTCGGGTCCAGCGGATCGGAGAACTGCAGGGTGGCGTACTGCTCACCGTCGGAGAAGGTGGTGGCCGAGATCAGGGTGAGGTCGCCGATCGCGGGCACATCGAAGGGCAGCACGCCGTTGTCCTTCGAGCCGATCTTCCCGGCGTTCCAGGTGATGTCCACAAGCGATGCCGCATCCTCACGGCGCACGCTGTCGACGGTGAAACGGTGGTAGCGTCCGTTCGGCTCGTGTTCCCAGGTCAGCGGCAGATCGCGGTCCTTCTGGGTGGCGGTGAAACAACCTTCCAGATCCTGTCCGGTGGCGTCATCACTGGTGTAGACCGAAACGACCAGGCGCTGCCACGTGAGGTCCGCAGAGGAGAGGGCCTGCATATCGGTCACCTTCACAGCCACGCCCTGGTTGAAGGTGGTGACCTGGAAACGGAACTCTTCCAGTCCGCTCGGGACCTCGATCAACTTGCCCAGCGCGAACGCGATGGTATAGATCTTCTCCTGCTCGAGGCGTTCATCCGGAACGAAGGCCAGGGTCAGGTCATCATGCCATTTCACGGTGCCTTTCACCGAGGGCGTGATGTCGAAGAGCTTTTGGATGGCGGTCTGGGAGGAATCGCGCCAGCGCTGGTCGGCGGCGATGCGCACAAGGATCGGCGAACGCGCGGAGATATGCCCGGCTGTGAAGGCCGGGATGTAGGGGGTGAATGCGGCATCGGGGGTGATCGGATCCTGCGAGCGGCAACCGATGAGCACGAGGGTGGCCAATACGGCGTGGGTGGTCACGCGCAGACTGCGGAACAGGCGGTACATGGTTTCGGGAAAAAGTGGGGGGGAAGGTAGCGGGAGAGGCTGATCGATCAACGGGACGTCCTCTTCGCCTATTGCAACGTGTGATAAATATCGCCGACTACCCGCCTCCGGGTACCGTCATGGCTGCTTGAAGAGGCGGTCGGCCTCGTCCGCTGGAATGATGTGACCGTTCACCTCGCCGACCACGAAGGCATCGGTAAGGCCCTTCAGCTTGATCGATGCACAGGCCTCATCGGCGGCCGCGCGGTCGGCGAACGAACCGTAGAAGTAGCGAACGCCAGCGTCATCGCTCACCGGTACGACGTCACCGATCTCGATGAACGTGCCCATGGTCTCGATCGGCACATTGCCCACGAAGCTGCCCACCTGCACCTTGTAGCGCAACTGTTCCCTGCTGATGGTGCCCGTAGGCAGGGTATGCAGGTCCTCGGGTCCGGTCGGTTTCGCACCCGCTTCCTTCATGGTCACGCGCTTGCCTTCCTTGAAGGCCACGAGGAACGCTCCATCGAAGCCTTTCATCAACATCTTCACCTTGTGCGCCGCTGCCTGGTTCACATCGGTGTACGAACCGGTGTAGTACCGTGTGAGGCCGTCATCGCCCTTGATTGTCACGAGGTCGGGAATACCGGCGAAGATGTTCTTCGAAAGCCTGTTCCGGAACGCCCCGAGCTGCACCCGTATCGTCGTGCCGCTCTTCACAGGCGGGTTGGTGCTGCCCTGCGTCTTCGCCCGTTCCGCTTCCGTCTCGGCACTTATGTCGATGAGTTTGCCGTCCTCTTCGGCCATCACGGTGGCCTCGATGCCAATGCCTTTCAGTTCCAATTCGCGCCGCAGCGCCTCGGGGATCGCATCGTAGTTACCCACGACATAGAAGGTAGTGTCCCCTTTCTCGATCGTGCGCACATCGGGTATGCTCAGGATCTTCTGGATCAGGTCCTCGCTGATGCCTTCCACGTGCGTACCCACTTTGACCACGAACACACGCTTGGTAGGAGGTTTCACAGCGCGGACCGGTCCAAGCGATTCCACCCGCGAGGAGACGATGTTCACGTCGGCCGAGTCGATGAAGTGCAACCAGGTCTTCAGGAAGGCCTCGTCCGTAATGGTCACCCCACGGCTGTCCACGGGCGCTCCAGCAGCGGTGTTCAACTCATCGTCGAGCCCGTCCGGCACACCATCCGCATCACCATCCAGCGGGCATCCCGTGGCGTTGACGGCCGCGCCAGCGGGAGTATGGGCGCAGAGGTCCTTGAAGTCCGTCACCCCGTCCCCGTCCTCATCGTCGTTCAGCACGATCAGGTCGAGTTGCTCGTTGTTGAGCGGTGTCGTCATCGACTTGGGCCGCTTGGGCTGCATCGAGATGGTGTATCCGACGGATACGGAACTGTAGAGGAAGCGGTCGTTACCGGCGCTGCCTTTCCGGTTCTCCAAACTCTCGTCGGTCACGCCATCCACCAGGTCGGTGAGCGTGAAGTGCATGGTGGCACCGATGCGGAAATCGAAGCCACTACCGATGTCCATGCGCGCGCCGACACCCACAGGCACGGCCCATGTCCGCTCGGGGTACTTGCCGAAGCCGTCCAGGTTCTGTTCGCGCACATCGCTCTCATAGGTGTAGTCGCGCTCGATCTCTTGCGCATCGACCGCATTGGGGGCACTTTCGGGCAGGTCGCGGATGGTGCCGTCGCTCCAGTAGTTGTAGGTGCTGCCATAGGCGTCCTGCAGGTCCGTCTTGGTGAGGAACTCCACCGACTCGAAGCCCAGGGAAACATAGGGTTCCACCTGGCGCTTGGGGTTCAGCAGTTGAAGGAAGTTGTAGCGGAGTTGGAAGCCGCCGATGGTGATGCGTGAGTCGAAGTTCAGGTTGCGGGTAAGGCTGCGTTCGTTCACCCCGAGCCTGCCGTGCAGCGCATAGAGCGATCCTTCCAACCAGGGTGTTATCGGCGCGCTCGCGCGCAACTCATAGCCCACACGTGCGAGCAATGGATTGTACCCGTTGTGGTTCTCGCCCACATCACCATAGAATGCGAACATGCCCGCGCCAAGGCCGATCGTGGGCCTGAAGAGCGGAGGCTGTGCCGTGGTATCCGCAACGTTCTGGGCCTGTGTTGTACCGACCAGCAAGAGAGCCAGACAAGTAGCGAGGATGGAACGGGCTGGTGCGGAACGCATGTCAGGCCGTTAAGGTATTCATCCCAGCATCACGATCACTGTACCCATTGTTGGCTGCTCAACACCAAGGCTTCCTGCACGGTGATGCGTTCGCCATTATTGTAGGCCGTCACGAAGGGCCCCGGGAAGTTGTGGCCTGCCCGCACGTAGTCCACCCGCTTGTCGCGCGCAGCGCTGTACTGGCCGAAGCTGCCGGTCACATACTTGATCCAGCCCTCGTGCCGCTCGATGCTGAAGTCCCCGGTATAATGGTGCCGTGCACTGAAGTAGCTCTTGCCCACCTCACGATGCGCGGCGGTGATCTGGACCTTGTAGGTCACACCTTTCTCGGGAGCGGGTATACCATGGGTCTTGGGTTCCGGCTGGATCTTCGCCTGGGTATTGGCTCTGGCTTCCTCTTCCATGCGCGCTTTTTGAGCGGCTTCCTCGGCTTGTTTGTGCCGTAACGCGAGTTCCGCGTCGGCGGCATCCATCGGGTTCACCGTGTTCGGATCCGAAGCAAGGGCTTCCAATGCCTTCGGTCCGACAAAGAACTTGCTCGAGCCCAGGACCGCTTTCTGGGTCTCATCGTTCAGCAGGTAGCCGAACTCACCGTCGATGGTGTACTCACCGTCGGGGCGCTCGTTCGCACGAAGCTTGTACACGACTTTCAGTTCGTCCGCTGCGGGCAGGTTGAGCCACACGAACTTCACGATGCGGTCCTGCATGGTGAAGATCGCTTCGCTGCTGTTCTTCTCCATTGCGGTGAACCCCTGCGGGACCGTCTCCTGCAGTTTCCCGAAGCCCCTGATCGAGCCCTTCTTCACCACCACCTCCACCAGCATCTCTTTCTCGCTCACCGGTGTGATCGTTCGCGTACCACCTACGCCGCCGAGGCCTTGCATCGGTGCCACGCCACTGGCCTGGTCGATGACGGCCATCATCGTGGTACCCGGGGTCGCGCCGCCCGCGGCGGAGACGAGGTCATTGTTTGTGGGTTCCGTCTCGGTGGCTTCAACGGCGGCCACGGGGACAGCGCCGGGTGCGCCAAGGTCCACTGTCGAAGTAGCCATGTCGTAGGTCTTGCGCTCGTTGTCCTCGATGAAGGAGAGGCGCCCCTGGATCATCTGCACACCGGAGACGCTCGCATCCGCGGCAAGGGTATAGCTGATCTTGAAGGTGGGCGAACTGGGCAGGGCCATCCAGATGAATTTGGCCTTCTGGTCGGCGAAGGTGAAGGAGGCACCCTTGGTCTCGATCGCCGTGGCGGTCATTCCCGCGGGCAGGTCCAATTGGAGTTTTGCGAAGCCGCTGAGCTGCCCCTTGTTCACGGTGACCGTCACGCGCACTTCGGTACCCGGCGTCATGGTCGCTGGAACGTTCTGCGATATGCTGATGTCCGCGACGAGGAACGTATCGAAAAGCAGCAGGCCGATCACGTTGACCAGCAGGACCAATTGGTTCACCATGGGAGGATACGATAAGGTGCACGTGCACCGCGCACGCTTGCGCCCAAAAGTATCCGCGCACCATGCGGCGATCGGTGTGTGGTGCGCACCGATACGAACAGGAACGTGTTGACGGAGAAGGGAAGGGCGCGAGGCCCATCACAGTGTCGCACGATCACCGGACGTGCGGTCCGATCACCGCAGCTCTTTGGCTAGAAGTTGGGCTTCAACACGTACTTGCTGTAGAAGCTGTTGATCGCGGCGACCGCTTCCTCCGGCGTATCGACCAGGCTGAACAGTTCGAGATCGATCACGTTGATGTTCGCGTGCTGCTCGCCCATGGTGGTCTTCATCCAATCGTAGAGTCCCTGCCAGTACTTCTTGCCGACGAGGATGATGGGGAATCGGCCGATCTTCTGTGTCTGGATCAACGTGAGCGCTTCGAAGAGCTCGTCCAATGTGCCGAAGCCTCCGGGCATGACGACGAAGCCCTGCGAATATTTGATGAACATCACCTTCCGCACGAAGAAGTAATCGAAGTTCAGGCTCTTCTGCTTGTCGATGTACGGGTTGGGCGACTGCTCGAACGGCAGTTCGATGTTGAGGCCCACGCTGGTGCCGCCACCTCGCTGCGCGCCTTTGTTCGCCGCTTCCATGATACCGGGGCCGCCGCCGGTGATCACACCGTACCCATTGCCGGTGAGTTGGAAGGCGATCTCTTCCGCGAGTTTGTACTCCGCCTTATCTGGAGCGGTACGCGCACTGCCGAAGATGCTCACGCATGGACGGATCCGCTGCATGGCCTCGAAGCCCTCGACGAACTCGCTCATGATCTTGAAGATCGCCCAGCTGTCGTTGGCCTTCACTTCGCTCCAGCCTTTGCGTTTGAAAGCGCGACGGATGCGGTGCTCGCTCTCGTTCTGGACTTCGGGTTTCTTGCTCATTGGTCTGGGAGGATTCGTTGGGGCGCGATCGCGGGTCAAGCCCGGGATGACCATGCCCCTATGCTAGTTCGGCTTTCAGGTAGGGGAAGGTATGGCCGCGTCCCATAAGTACCACTTCCTCGGGCGTTCCACGGGCCACCACTTGTCCGCCACCGGCGCCGCCCTCGGGGCCCATGTCGATCACATGATCGGCCACTTTGATGATGTCCATGTTGTGCTCGATCACAAGCACGGTGTTACCATGGTCCACCAGGCGGTCCAACACGTGGATCAGTTGCTTCACATCCTCGAAGTGCAGGCCGGTGGTGGGCTCATCCAGGATGTAGAAGGTCTTGCCGGTATCGCGCTTGCTCAATTCAGTGGCGAGCTTGATGCGCTGTGCTTCGCCGCCGCTCAAAGTGGTACTACTCTGCCCGAGTGTCACATAACCCAGGCCGACATCCATCAGTGTGCGCAGCTTCATGCCCAGCTGTGGGATCTCAGCGAAGATGCCAAGGGCTTCCTGGACAGGCATCGCCAGCACGTCGGCGATGCTCTTGCCCTTGTAGCGGACCTCCAGCGTTTCGCGATCGTAGCGTTTGCCACGGCAGGTCTCGCAGGGCACGCTCACATCCGGCAGGAAGTTCATCTCGATGGTGCGAACGCCAGCACCCTTGCACGTTTCGCACCGCCCGCCCGCGGTGTTGAAGCTGAAGCGCCCGGCCTTGTACCCGCGGATCTTCGCGCTTGGGAGCTGTGCGTAAAGTTCACGGATATGATCGAAGAGCCCGGTGTATGTGGCAGGGTTGCTGCGCGGGGTGCGACCGATGGGACTCTGGTCCACCTCGATCACCTTGTCGATCAAGTCGAGGCCGTCGATATGGGTGTAGGGCAACGGATGCGACGCGCTGCGATAGAAATGCTTGCTCAGGATCGGGTACAGCGTATCGCCGATCAAGGTGCTCTTGCCGCTGCCGCTCACACCTGTTACACAGATGAACTTGCCCAGGGGGAAGTCGACATCGACCTCCTTGAGGTTGTTGCCGCTGGCGCCACGGAGGGTGATGCGTTCGCCATGGCCCTTGCGACGTTCCTTGGGGACTTCGATGCGCAGTTCGTTGCGCAGGTAGCGCGCGGTAAGGCTATCGCCCAGGATCAGTTCGTCGGGATGGCCTTGCGCGACGATGCGCCCACCGTGCTCACCCGCACCCGGACCGATGTCGATCAGGTGGTCGGCACTGCGCATCATCTCCTTGTCGTGCTCCACCACGATCACACTGTTGCCGCCATCGCGCAGGCTGCGCAAGCTGCCGATCAACCGTTGGTCGTCGCGTTGGTGCAGGCCGATGCTCGGTTCATCCAGGATGTAGAGCACACCGGTGAGCTGGCTGCCGATCTGTGTGGCGAGCCGAATGCGTTGCGCTTCGCCACCGGACAATGATCGCGCACTGCGGTCCAACATCAGGTAGTCCAGTCCCACGTCGAGCAGGAAGCTGCTCCGCGCGGTGATCTCCTTCACCACTTCACGCGCGATCACCGCCTTGGTCTTGTCCAACCGCTGGACCAGGCCACCCATGAAAATATGCAGGTCGGCGATGGACATCGTCGCCAGCTCCGAGATGTTCTTGCCGTCGAGACGGAAGTGCAACGCCGTCTTCTTCAGACGGCTCCCCGCGCATTCAGGACACGTCACCATGTGCGTGAAGCTCGCGGCCCATTTCTGGGCGGTCTTCGGTCCTTCCTCCGCTTGCTCCAGGATGAAAGGGATGATCCCCTCGAACTGCACGGTACGGTCGCTGAGGCCCACGTTGCTCGTCACGCGCAACGGTTCGTCCATGCCGTTGAGCAATGCCGCGAGCACGGCGTCGTCCATTTCCTCGATCGGCGTGTCGAGGTCGTGGCCGAAGTTCTCCAGCACCGCCTCTATCTGGCGGAAGACCCAGCTGTTCTTGTATGAACCGAGCGGAACGATGCCGCCGCGCTTCACGCTCTTCTTGCGATCGGGAACGATGCGGTCCAACGCCACCTCCGTGACCTGGCCCAAGCCGCTGCACCGTGGGCATGCGCCATAGGGCGAGTTGAAGCTGAAGAGGTTCGGTTCCGGCTCTTCGTAGGCGATGCCACTGGTGGGGCACATCAAGTGACGGCTCAAGTAACGCGCCTTTTCGCTCTTCACATCCACCACCATCAGGTTGCCCTTGCCATACTTCATGGCGGTGGTACAGGTCTCGCTCAGCCGCTTCCGGTCCGTCTCGCGCACTTTCAAGCGGTCGATGACCAGTTCGATGTCGTGCACCTTGTACCGGTCCAATCGCGGACGGGTGGTCAGGTCGATGACCTGGCCGTCCACACGCGCGCGCAAAAAGCCCTGGCGCAATAGCTGCTCGAACAATTCGCGGTAGTGGCCCTTGCGCCCGCGGATCAGTGGGGCGAGGATCAGCACTTCATGCCCATCATGCTCTTGCAGCAAGAGGTCGACGATGCGTTTGTCGCTGTACCGCACCATCGGCTCGCCGGTCACGTAGCTGAAGGCATCGCCCACACGGGCATAGAGCAGGCGGAGAAGATCATAGACCTCGGTGATCGTGCCGACGGTACTGCGCGGGTTGCGGCTGATGGTCTTCTGTTCGATCGCGATCACCGGGCTCAATCCGGTGATCAAGTCGACGTCGGGGCGCTCGATGCCACCGAGGAACTGCCGCGCATAGGCGTTGAAGGTCTCGATGTACCGGCGTTGGCCTTCCGCATGGATCGTATCGAAGGCCAGCGAGCTCTTCCCGCTGCCGCTCAGCCCGGTGATCACCACCAGTTGATCGCGCGGGATCCGCACGTCGATGTTCTTCAGGTTGTGTACACGAGCACCGAGGACCTCGATGTGGTCGTCGGCATGGTCCGGCGCAGGGGCGCTCCGGTCCGTCTTCAAAGCGGTCTCCAAGGTCTTCGGTCGGGGCGTTCGGTGGGCGCTAGTCGGCGCTCGCGTCGTTGAATCCCTCAGCGGGCAGCAGCATGCTGTAGGTGCGACCATCACGGTTGGTCAGCTTGCTGTCGCGCAGCCAGGGGTTCAGCAGTTTCAAGGTCTTGTAGTCGGTGTTGTTCGCGGCGGCGAAATCGGCAAGGTCCTCGATCGGGCCGCTCACTGAGATGCTGCGCGTGGCATACGGTGCATAAAGGTCCTTCTTCCGCAGGTGGAAGCCGTAGCGTTCCGGATCACGGATGATCTCCTTCATCGCGAGGATGCGGAATACATAACGCGAGGTCTCCTCGGGCAGCAACAGGTCGAAGTAGTTCTCCTGCTTCTGGCGGCCGAGTTGTTTATCCACTCCACCTGGCCCGAGATTGTAGGATGCTGCGGCGAGCGCCCAGCTGTGGTACTTCGCATAGGCGTTCTTCAGGTAGCGACACGCGGCTTCGGTGCTCTTCTCCACATGGTAGCGCTCGTCCACTTCGGCATCCACTTGCAAGCCCTGCTTCTCACCGGTCTCTTTCATGAACTGCCAGTACCCGGTGGCACCCATGGGCGAGACCACGTTGGTCAATCCGCTCTCGATCAGCGGCAGGTACTTCATGTCATCCGGCACACCTTCGCGCTTCAGCACCTGTTCGATCAGCGGGAACCACCGGCCGGCACGCTTGTGCGCGAGCAGGGTGTTGCTCTGCCAATAGGTGTTCACCAGCAGTTCGCGGTCCAGGCGCTCCCGCACATCGATGCGGTCAAGCGGTACGGTTTCGCCACAGAACGAGAGTTCGTTCGGTAGAGTGAGGGAAAAGACCTTGTAGCCATCGTTGAAGTCGCGCAAGTGGTCCAGGTCGCTATCGGTTTCCGTGGTGGAGAACCCGAAGAGGTGGATACCCAAGGCGCCGCCAACGAGCAACAGCGACCAGGCCAGGGTGCGGGTCAGTGTTCGCAGGCTATTCGGTAACCGGTTCATGGGGCGGTCGGGTGCGCAGGGTGAGGACGAAGAACGTGATGAAGACGACAAGGGCGTACGAAACGAAAATGGCCGTGTGAAGGTTCTTCCACTCGTGGATGAAGCGGAACATGACGAAGGTAAGGAACACGTTGACCAGGGAGAGGCCGATGAAGGTGAGGGCGACCTGCCCATCACTTAGCCCCATATATCCCAAGTGGTGGGTGGTGTGGTCGCGCCCCCCCACGAACGGCGAATGGCCGCGACGGATGCGGTTGATGGAGACGATGGTGGTATCCACGATCGGGAGCAGGAACACGATAACGGCGGCGATCACCTGGCGTTCGATCTCCCAGGTGCCCAGCGGGGAAGGGGCGTTCCAGAAAAAGTGGATGCCCACGAAGGCCAGGAACACACCGAGGAACTGGCTTCCCGTATCGCCCATGTACATGCGGGAAGGGGACCAGTTGAAGAACAGGAATCCGCACAGGGCGGCCGCGGTACCCACGATCAACACCATGTATACCGGATCCATGGGGCCTATCGTCAACATGGCCATGATACCGGCTGAGAGCACTGTGATGGAGACCACCGTGGTGATGCCATCCATGTTGTCGAGCATATTGATGGAGTTCATCATGCCCACCACCCAGAAAATGGTAATTGCCGTGTTGGCCCATCGTGCTTCGAACAGGTCGATGGATGTGCCGGACGCGACGAGGATGGCCCCGCACGCCACCTGTACAACGAATTTGAGCAAGGGGCGGGTGTTGTAAGCATCATCGGCCAGCCCCATCAGGAACCCCAGGGACGTGGCGGCGAGCAGTCCAAGGAGTTCGGGCCGCAGCGCTTGCTGGCTTTCGCCGGGGAAGAGCACACCGTGCAGGGTGAAGCAGACCAGGAACAGGATGAAGAAGCTGATGCCCCCGAAGGCGGGTTTCGAGGTGCTGCTCCAACGCACGAGCATTTCGCCCTTGTCCCGGATACCCAGTGTGTGGGCGAAGCGCATGAACAAGGAATCGATCAGCAGGCTGAACACGAGCACCGCGAAGAACAGGCCGGAATAGATGAGGAAGAGCTGTGTATTGCTGTACATGGCGTCGTTCATCGTTCGGCGGGCACAGCCCAGTTCGCCTCGAAGCGGAACCCCCGGCGGTCCTTCTCACTGATCACCGGATCGGTAACGCCCCAGTCGATCGCCAGATCCGGGTCGTCCCACAGGATGGTGCGTTCACTAGGTTGGTCGTAATAATCGGTGCATTTGTACACGAAAACGGTATCGTTCTCCAACGCGACGAAGCCGTGCGCGAAGCCCGGTGGTATCCAGAGCATCACTTTGGATCCCGCGTCGAGCCGGACCTTGAAATGCTGGCCGAAGGTGGGGCTGTCTTTGCGGATATCGACACACACATCGAGCACGGCCCCGCGCACGGTGTGCACCAGCTTGCCTTGTGCATGGGGGGACAGTTGAAAGTGCAGCCCGCGCAGCACACCCGCGTTGGAACGGCTTTCGTTGTCCTGCACGAACCGCACGTCCAGCCCGGTCACTTCGGTGAACCGACGCTCGTTGAAGGTCTCCAGGAACCGCCCACGCTCATCCGTGAAGATGCGCGGGTGCAGGAGCACCAACCCTTCGATGTGCGTGTGGTGCGCTTCCATCAGGAACGTCCCAGCAACCAACCGAACAGGCCGCCCTTCGATCGACCGGCCCGCTCTTCGTAGTAACCGCCTCCGTAGCTCTGGCCGTATCCGTACCCGTACCCGTAGCCATAGCCATAGTTGTACCCGTACTTGTTCCGGTCGATATCAACACCGTTGAGGATGGTGCTGAGCCGCTTGATGTTGTTCTCGTTGATCAGGCGGTCCACGTTCTGTACGAACTGTTTCTTGCTGTAATCGGCCCGGAAGATATAGATCGGGTAATCCGCGAGTTGGATCATGGGCACACCATCGGTGACCAATCCAACGGGTGGGTTGTTCAATCTTACCTTGTCTTTATGCTCGTACTGTTCAATAAGCTTTTTTGAAGTTGCAGTTTTTTTA
>JBDTNF010000194.1:0-16997 GCA_039933875.1 Flavobacteriales bacterium
GTGGTCCTGCTCAACCTGGTACGGCGTGCAACGACAACGACCCGCTCACGGGTAACGACACTTGGAGCGCGAACTGCGTATGCGCTGGTCAACTGATCGACTGCCTGGGAGTACCGGGCGGAACTGCCACGGTCGGTTCTGCTTGTAACGACAACAACGCGGCCACCGGCAACGATGTGTACGGTGCGAACTGCGTGTGCGCTGGTCAGCTGATCGATTGCCAGGGGACTCCTGGTGGCACGGCGCTGCCCGGTACGGCTTGCAACGACAATAACCCGAACACCAGCGGTGATACCTGGTCGGCCAACTGCGTTTGCGCTGGCGTCCTCCCGAACGATTGCGAAGGCACTCCGGGTGGTCCTGCTCAACCTGGTACGGCGTGCAACGACAACGACCCGCTCACGGGTAATGACACTTGGAGCGCGAACTGCGTATGCGCGGGAACGCCAATTGGCTGTACACAACCGGTCACTCTTGTTCTGCACACGGATGTTAACGGTGGACAAACCACTTGGGAAGTGTTGCCGCAGGGTGGTGGCCTCCCTGTTTGCAGCGGTGGGCCTTACGGCGCCTTGAACAACCCTGCTTTCGTAAGCGAACTGTGTTGCTTGTCCGAGGGATGCTACGTGCTGCGTGTGCTGGATAGCGCTGGCGACGGTATGACCACCGGTGGTTATGTCCTTCAGAACAGCACCGGTGCTCGCATCATCGATAACGCGAACGACGGCGTATTCGGCTCGGTGAGCCAGATCTCCGGTGGTCAGGGTTTCTGCCTGCCGATCGGATCGGACCGCCTCATCAATACGTCCTGCGATAAGATCTACTGGGTGACCGGTGACTACATCACGGCGAGTGTGAACCCAGCTGTAAGCGCCCAATGGCTTGTGGGTAACCAGACCGATGACGGTTATGAGTTCTGGTTCTTCGATCCGGACGGTACCTATAGCTTCCGCAGGTTCCGCGACCACGCCACAAGCGATGGTTATGCCCCCGCGAATGCTACGCGCGCCTGCCATGCCAAGTTGAACAACTGGGCTGCAGCGAACCAACTCCCGGTCAACGTCCTGCTCAACGTGCGGGTTCGGACCCGTGTCAACGGTGTGAGCAACCAATGGGGTCCTGCGTGTCGCTTCAAGCTGAACCCTGTCCTGGCCCAGTGCCCACCCACGATGTTGGTGAATGAGCCTGGTATTCCGGAATACTCATGTGGCGTGACGCGCAGGTTCGGTTCGAACGACAAGGTCTACTGCTGGTCGAGGCCAGGTGCGAACCGTTACCAGTTCGAGTTCACGCTGTCAGGGGAGGTCTTCCTGAAGACGGTGACCGCAACAACCTCGTACATCAACCTCAACTGGGTGGCGAATCCGCTGCTGGATGGGAATACGTACACCGTGCGTGCAAGGATCAGCAAGAACGCCGGGGTTTCCTGGTGTACCTGGGGGGATCCCTGCCTGCTGACGATCGACAATACGCCGCTGCAGGGGGGTGACCAGCGCGATCTGAGTGTGGATGCGGCCGGGGAAGAGTTGCACATGTGGCCGAACCCGAACAACGGCGATCAGTTGTTCCTCGCCTTGGATGTGATCGAACCTTCGACCGATCTCGTTACCGTGGATGTGTTCGACATCTATGGGAAGCGCGTTATCGCGAAGATGCTGCCTGCGCCGGACGGTCATTTGAACACGGTGCTGGATCTTGACGCCGAGCTTGCAGGTGGTGTTTATATCCTCCACCTCGCTGTGGGCGACCGCAACTGGACCGAGCGTTTGGTGATCCAACGCTGAACCGGAACTTGAACGAACAAGAGAGCCGCCCGAAGGGCGGCTCTCTTGTTTTCTACCCTGGATCGGGTAGAAACGGCTTCAATATGCCTCTGCCCCCCTGAAAATTACCCGATCCCGGGTATTGTGGAGGTTTTGCAGGGGCAACACATTTGCCTCCATGAAAATGCTCATCGCTGCCATGAATGGCGAACTCAAGCCCTCGGCCAAGACCGAGAACATTTGTAGGATCTCCCTGATGGTATCGGTGTTGACGTTCATCACCTTGATCGCAACGACGTTCATGGCCAGCTAAGAATATCCCCCCGGCGGGTGTTCTACCGGAGCAACGGAATTCCCGCCGAACGCCCGAAGCCTTGGCCCTAGCCAGGGCTTCGGCAATTCCAAGGGGGGGGCAAAGAAGAAGCCCTCGCATCGGATGGGAGGGCTTCTTCTTTAAGAGGGGAGGGGTCAGTAGTAGATCAGGCGGCGCACCTTGGCCACGTGTTTGGCCAGCCGGATCACCTGCTTGGTATAGCCGAACTCGTTGTCGTACCAGGCATAGAGCACCACGCTCTTGCCGTCCGGGGCCACGATGGTCGCGTTGCTATCGAAGACGCTGCAGCAGGTATCACCGATAATATCGCTGCTCACCAACTCAGGGTCCACTTGGTAGTGGATCTGGTTCACCAGTTCGCCGTTCAGTGCCGCGTTGCGGATCAGATCGTTCATTTCGGCGATCCCTGAGACCGGCTTCTTCAGCGTCAGGTTCATGATGGCCAGGGAACCGTTCGGGGTAGGTACCCGAACAGCGTTCGCTGTGAGTTTGTCCTTCAAGCTCGGGATGGCCTTGGCAACCGCGGTCCCTGCTCCAGTGCTGGTGATCACCATGTTGATCGCGGCGCTGCGTCCACGGCGCGGACCCTTGTGGTAGTTGTCCAGCAGGTTCTGGTCGTTGGTATAAGCGTGCACCGTTTCGATGTGGCCTTTTTCGATGCCCAGGTTGTCCTCCACCACCTTCAGCACAGGGCAGATGGCATTTGTGGTGCAACTGGCGGCGCTGAAAATGCGCTCCTTCTCGATATCCAGTTCCTTGTGGTTGATCCCGTAGACCACGTTCGGTACCTCCTTCCCTGGAGCCGTCAGCAGCACCTTGCTTACACCCTTCGACTTCAAGTGCCGCTCAAGGTCGGCCCGCTTCGTAAAGGCCCCCGTGTTGTCGATCACCAAGGCGTTGTTGATGCCGAAGGCGTTATAGTCGATGTCCTCCGGATTGCTGGCGGCAATGAGTTGCACCAGCTGACCGTTGATCCAGATGGCCTTGTTGGGTACGTCCTCGATCACGGTCCCTTTGAAGGCGCCATGCACACTGTCGTTCCGGAGCAGGGCCGCTCGTTTCACGATCTCCGCATCGGTGAGGGTGCGGGTAACGATGGCACGCAGGCGGAGTTGCTGTCCCTTGCCCGCCTGTTTCACCAATTCGCGCGCAGCTATCCGGCCGATCCGGCCGAAGCCATAGAGAACCACATCCTGTGGTTCAAACGTGTGCTTGTCCTGCCCGATGAAGCCGCTCAAGTGCTCTTTCAGGAAATCAGGGATGGACTTCTGCCCGGAGATCTTGAATTCATGGGTCAACCGGCCGATATCGATCTTGCTTGGCGCGAGGTCCAGTACGATCAGTTCTCGCGCCACATCCGCCGTCATGAACACGTCGATGGGTTTCTTCACCACCTGTTCCGCATAGTTGAACAGGTTGATGACCTCCGAGATGCTGATATCCAGCAGGTGGTTCCGGAAGAAGACCAGTTCAACCCCCTTTCCGTACATCAACTGACCCACGGAATTGGTCAGATCCACGGCCGCGCGTTCGCGGTCCACATACTCCTTCAGGCCAGCTTCATAACCGGCTCTGGCTTCGAGTGTCTCCATAATTGGGATCGGGAATGGTTCGACGGAATGCGATCAACCGAGATAGGCCTTCAGCAATTTGCTCCGGCTGGTGTGGCGCAACCGGCGGATGGCCTTCTCCTTGATCTGGCGCACCCGTTCGCGGGTGAGGTCGAACTTGGCGCCGATCTCCTCCAGCGTGAGGCCATGGTTGATGGCGATGCCGAAGAAGAGCTTCACCACGTCGCGTTCTCGCTCGGTGAGTGTGCTCAGTGCGCGTTCGATCTCCTTGGCGAGGGATTCGTTCAGGAGCAATCGGTCGGCTGGCGCGCTGTCGTTGTTCGGCAGCACATCGAGCAGGCTGTTGCTTTCACCCTCGACGAACGGGGCGTCCATGCTGATGTGACGACCGCTCACCTTCATGGTATCGGCCACTTTCTCCGCAGGCAGGTCAAGGAACACGGCCAGCTCATCAGCGCTCGGCGGGCGCTCGTATTCCTGCTCCAGCTTGGCGAATGCCTTGTTGATCTTGTTCAGTGACCCCACTTGGTTGAGGGGCAGGCGGACAATACGGCTCTGTTCGGCCAACGCCTGGAGGATGCTTTGGCGGATCCACCACACCGCGTAGCTGATGAACTTGAACCCACGGGTCTCGTCGAAGCGCTGTGCCGCCTTGATCAGCCCCAGGTTCCCCTCGTTGATCAGGTCGGGCAGGCTAAGGCCCTGGTTCTGATACTGCTTGGCCACGGAGACCACGAATCGCAGGTTGGCTTTCACCAATTTTTCAAGGGCCCTGCCGTCCCCTTCCTTGATGCGTCGTGCCAGTTCGACTTCCTGATCGGCAGTGATCAGTCCTTCCTTGCCGATCTCCTGCAGGTACTTGTCCAGAGACTGGCTTTCCCGGTTGGTGATCGACTTGGTGATCTTCAGTTGACGCATCCTAGATGCCATGCGCGGAGAGGGTCTTAAGAGGTTTGTCCAAGAAGTTTTCCGAACACTGACACACGTTGTCCACTGCCTCGGGCTGCGAAGGTACGGCCCCCTTCAGCTACCGGACAAGCCAAGGACGTGCAAGGAGGTGCGTTTCCTTCAATGCGTTGGAGATCAGGCCGGTTAGAGCCCAAGGCCGTAGTACGCTTTCATCCCGTTGGGATAAACCCCCTCCACCAACACGCCGCCGCGCTTGCTCGCCAGCACGCGTTCCACATCCTGTGGTGCGGTGATGGGTTCCTCGTCGATGCGTGTGATGATGAAGCCTTCGTGGATGCCCGTGCTCCGGAATTTTCCGCCGCTCACCGTGACCACTTTGACACCATTGCGCAGCTTCAACGCCTTGAGTTCATCGCTTGTCGCCGTGCGGAGTTCCGCCCCGAGCGCGGCCAGGTCCTCGGTGGGTTGGGTGATCGCAGCCACCGTCGAACCTTCCCTGCCCAGCAGCGTCATTTCCACCACTTTTTCATTTCCACTGCGCAAGATCGTCACGGGTACATGGTCACCGGGATGGAACTTGCCCACCTGTTCCTGCAGTTGAGGCACATCATTGACATTGATGTCCCCCACCTTCACGATCACATCGCCTTTGATGATGCCGGCTTTTTGCGCCGCACCACCATCCGTAAGCCCGTTCACGTAGACGCCATAGGGCCGGTCCATATCCAATTCCTCGGCCAGTTGGGTATCCAGGTCGCGGATGCTCACACCCAGATAGGCGCGCTGCACACTGCCGAACTCGACCAGATCACGCGTCACCTTCTTCACAATGTTGACGGGAATAGCGAAGGAGTATCCAGTGTAGGAGCCGGTGGCACTGGCGATCGCGCTGTTGATGCCGATCAGTTCACCGTTGGCGTTCACCAACGCGCCACCGCTGTTGCCGGGGTTCACGGCGGCATCCGTCTGGATGAAACTCTCGATGGGGAAGATGTCGCGCGAAGGATCATACTGCAGCAGATTGATGTTGCGGGCTTTCGCGCTGACGATACCTGCGGTCACTGTGCTCGTCAGGTTCATCGGGTTGCCGACCGCAAGCACCCATTCGCCCACACGGACCTCGTCGGAATTCCCGTAAGGCAGCGTGGCCAGGTCCTTCGCATCGATCTTCAACACCGCGATGTCCGTGCTGGGGTCGCGCCCGACCACTTTGGCTTCGTACACACGTCGGTCGTTCAGATGTACCTCGATCTTGTCCGCACCTTCCACCACATGATTGTTGGTCACAATAAAGCCATCACTTCCGATGATCACGCCCGAGCCGGCCCCCTGGCGTTGCTGTTGCTGGTTCGGCGCACGGTATCCCCAGAAGAAATCGGCCATCGGGTCCCGTACGTTCACCGTGGCTTCGGTGGTCACATGCACCACTGCGTTCACGGAGTTTTCCGCAGCGCCCGTGAAGTCGACCGCGGTGGTCGGGGTGCCGCTGGGTCCCGGAAGGTTCACAAAACGCACGGCGGGGTTGGTGTTGCTGTCAGCGAAGGATCGATCATTGGCACGACGCTCGATCAGGTCGTGCCCCCCCAGTGCGATGGCTCCTCCGGCGAGGGCCATGACGAAGTATCCGAATATGCGTTTCATGGTGTGTTCGTTGTTGGTCAGGCAGCGGTCAAAGCGCGTGCCTTGGTTCCCCGAAGCAACGATCTGTCAGGCCCTTCGTATCGCCGTGTCGCGTTAAAAAGTGTTGATCATCCTTGGCAGCCGTCACCCTTCCCCGAAGCGCGATATTTGGACCGCGACCATGGAACTCCGCTTTAGCAAATGGCACGGCACCGGGAACGATTTCATCCTCGTGGATGATCGGGATGGGGGCTTCCCGTCCGCCGATATCGGGTTGGTCGAACGGCTGTGCGATCGCCATTTCGGCATCGGTTCGGATGGATTGATCCTTGTGCAGCGCGCGTCCGACGCGGGTCTGGATTATCACATGGAGTTCTTCAACCCCGATGGGAGCAAGAGTTTCTGCGGCAACGGCAGTCGGTGCGCCTTCGCGTTCTGGCGAGCGATGGAGGGTGGTCGCGATAAGGCCCGGTTCACGGCGATCGATGGTATCCATGATGGTTCGACGGATGCATCGGGTGTGCGCATTTCACTCGCACCTCCCAAGTCGGTCGAGCGCATCGATGGATCGGTCGATCTCATACACACGGGCTCGCCACACCTGCTCGTATGGGTGGATGATCCTGAAGCGATCGACATTGTCCCTGAAGCGCATAGGTACCGTTACAATGATCGCTTCAAGGCGGAAGGGGTGAACGTGAACTTCGTGCGCTGGTATAACGGGCAAATGGAAATGCGGACCTATGAACGTGGGGTGGAAGCAGAAACCCTGAGTTGTGGGACCGGTGTAACAGCCGCCGCCATCGATGCCATCCACCGGAAGGTCGCCACCGGTCTTGTGGTCGCTGTGCGCACGCGCGGGGGGGCGTTGCGCGTTGAAGTGAGCATGGACAATGGGGAAGGTTTCGCTGCCGTGGATCTCATCGGACCGGTGCAGGATGTATTCCAGGGAACCGTGATCATCTGAGCGATGCGGAACCGCGGGAAGATGCTCTTGGCGGCAGTGCTCGTTTTGGCGATCGTTGCCTTGGTGGCAGGGCGCTGGGCATGGAAGGAACTCGTGGGTCCGGGGACCGGCTTCAAGGAGAACAGCCGTGTGCTCCTCATTCCAACCGGTGCGGGCTTCGAGACCGTCGTAGACAGCCTAAAGACGCTGCGCGCCATTGATGATGAGCGCGGATTCCGATGGCTGAGTGACAGGAAGAACTATACGATGCGGGTGAAGGCGGGTCGTTACCGCATCCCACAAAGCATGAGCATGAACGCGCTGGTGAACATGCTGCGTGCTGGCGAACAGGAGCCCGTGAAACTCACGTTCAGCAACATCCGGAACCTGCACGAACTGGCAGGTCGCGCGGCCAGGGCGTTGGAGCCCGATTCGTTGGCGTTCTTGAAGGTCTTCGTGGACCGATCGCTACAGCAGGAAGTGGGCATGGGGCAGGAAACGTTCATCAGCCTGTTCGTGCCGAACACCTACGAGTTCTGGTGGACGAGCACGCCGGAGCAGTTCGTTGCTCGCATGCGGAAGGAGCATGACGCTTTCTGGACGAGTGAGCGGAAAGACCTGGCACGAGCGCGCGGCCTCTCCGAGGAAGAGATCGCCACGCTCGCCTCGATCGTCCAAGCCGAGACCATGCGCATGGCCGACGCACCCCGCATCGCCGGTGTGTATTTGAACCGCCTCCGGGAGGGCATGCCCTTGCAAGCGGACCCCACGCTGAAGTTCGCTTTGGGCATGGACAGCTTGAACCGCGTGTTGGAGAAGGACAAGGGGGTTGACTCCCCGTACAACACCTACCGCAACAGGGGGCTTCCACCCGGCCCGATCAACATGCCCGAGCCGCGCTTCATCGACGCGGTGCTGAAAGCGGAGGAACACGACTATCTCTATTTCTGTGCACGGGCCGACCTGAGCGGCTATTCCGATTTCACACGCACCTATGAGCAACACCTGGTGAACGCGCGGCGCTACCAACGGGCACTGAACGAGCGGAAGATCTTCCGTTAAGCCTGGGGGATCCTATTTTCGCGGCCTTATCTGGAGGACCATGACGAAGATCAAGTTCGGTACGGACGGCTGGCGCGCGATCATCGCGGATGATTTCACGGTGGATAACGTGGCCCGTGTAAGCGTAGCCGTGGCTCAGTGGGTGAAGAAGAACTTTCCGACCGATCCGAGTATCGTGGTGGGGCATGATTGCCGTTTTGCCGGTGGGTTGTTCGCAGCTACGGCCACCAAGGTCTTCGTTCACCATGGCATCAAAGTCCATCTTGCGAAGGGCTTCGTCAGCACGCCCATGGTCTCGCTCGGTGCGCTCAACCTCAAGGCCGGGATGGGTGTGATCATCACCGCCAGCCACAACCCACCCAGCTACAACGGTTACAAGCTGAAGGGGGGCTACGGAGGCCCTTTGATCCCGGAGCACGTGCAGGAAGTCGAGGACATCATTCCCGGTGAGCACGGTATCGACCTGACCGCGATCGACCTGAAGAAGGCTGAAGCTGACGGTTTGTTGCGGATCGTGGATCTGGAGACGATGTATGTGGACCATGTGGAGGCCAACTTCGATATGAAGGCCATTCGCACATGCGGATCGCGTTGGGGCTACGATGCGATGTACGGAGCGGGCCAGAACGTCATCCGCCGGATATTGCCGGACGCGACCATGCTCCATTGCGTGTACGACCCCTCGTTCCAAGGGCAGGCGCCGGAGCCGATCCACAAGAACCTCATGGAGTTCTCGAACCTGATCAAACAGGGTGGCATTGACTGTGGCCTGGCCACGGACGGTGACGCGGATCGGATCGGTCTCTACAATGGCAAGGGCGAATTCATCGATTCGCATCACATCATCCTGCTTTTGATCCACTACCTGGTGAAGTACAAGAAGTTCACTGGCAAGGTGGTCGTGGCCTTCAGTACCACACCGAAAGTGAAGACGCTGTGCGACCACTATGGGCTCGAGTACCAGGTGACCAAGATCGGTTTCAAGTGGATCTGCGGCATCATGATCACCGAGGACGTGTTGTTGGGCGGGGAGGAGAGTGGTGGCATCGCGATCAAGGGTCACATTCCCGAACGGGACGGCATCTGGATGGGGCTCACCATCTGGGAGTTCATGGCCAAGAGCGGCAAGACGCTGGACCAATTGATCCAGGAGGTTTATGCCATCACCGGTCCGATGAGCTACGAGCGGAACGATCTACACATCAGCGGATCCCTGAAGCAGGACGTGTTGAAAGCATGCGAAGAGGGGCGTTACACCCGTTTCGGTGACTTCGAGGTGCGGCGCACGGAGACCCTTGATGGCTTCAAGTATTTCTTCGACAACGACCAGTGGCTCATGATCCGCGCCAGCGGCACTGAACCTGTGCTGCGCTGCTATGCGGAATCGGATACGATGGAGAACGCGCGGAAGATCCTGGCCGCCTGTCAGCGGACGATCGGTGCTTGAAGCTTCACGAAGCGTGATCGGGCGAGCATAAGGTCGTTCTCATCCAGGAGGACCAGTGTGTACTGGCCTTGGGGCAGGCGTTGCACGATCGGTCCATGGACCGTGCCGTTCTTCGCGTCGGCATCGATCACCAGGTTACCCAGTGCATCGAAGACGCGTACACGCGCGGCACCTTCCTGCGCGAAACTCCAATTGATGAGGTCCTCCACCGGGTTGGGGTAAACCACCAGGGCGCTCTTGTCGCGCATCACGCTGATCACTTGGGACAGTTCCTCTGAACCGTCCGTATCCACCACGCGCAGACGATAGTAGGAGAGGCCCTGGCTGGCTTGTTCATCCATCAGCGCATAATCCAACGCACGGGCACTATGTCCAGCAGCGGGCAACGCACCGATCGGCACGAAGTACGGCGCATCGGTGCTGCGCTCCACGATGAAACGGTCGCTCCCCGTTTCCGAGCCGGTGGTCCAACTGATGAGATTGCCTTCGCTCATCGCCTTGCCATCGAAGGTCAGCAGTTCAACGGGGAGTACACCGATATCGCCCAAGCCGGAGGCGTAGCCATAGAACCACCGGCTGAAGCGTTGCCCATCGATCAACTTGTTCAGGGCGTATTCCACCCGCACACGCCACTTATAGCGGATATGGCCGGGTAGTTTATTGATGAGTTCCTTGATCTCGAACCCAGCAACGCCAAGATCCGACCATCCAGCGCTCATGCTGGTGCTGTTCACGCTGTTCGTGATCGGTGCGCCGGTGAAAGCTTGTCCTTCGAACACCACTTCCCAGCGCAGACGACCGCGTGTCCTTTGGATCGGGCTTCGCGCACGGTGGCCTACACCGAAGAAGTTCGGTGTGGAGAAGTCGATGCTGTTGGTGGACATGGGTGTCACCAGGTCACAATCGAGCTGGCGCGTGCGGCGATCCAGACTGCGTGCCTGGTTGCCGCGGAAGAGGTACATCGAACCTTCCTCCGTTAACGTGGGTGACGCGTAGGGGCCTCCAGTGATGACGTCGGAATAGCCATCCCCATCCACATCGCCACCTCCGGCGATGCCCCAGCCCATGCGCACACCGGCGGTATTCAGTTCCAACGTGGTAGCAGCTCCCAGTCCGGCAGGGGACCCTGGAAGAACGTAAACGCGACCTTCCTCAAGTTGTCCGTTCGTGAGGTAGGGTGCGCCGATCACCACATCGGCATAACCGTCGCCGTTCGTATCACCGGCTTCGCGCACACAGTAACCGAGTTGGGCGCCAACGACATTGGGTTGTATGGTCGTGAACCCTGCGGCGAGCACACCGCCAGCCGAACCGTAGTAGACGAACGCACCGCCCTCCGTGGCCTGGCCGGACGCCCATTGGTCAGCCCCGACGATCACATCGAAGTAGCCGTTGCCGTTCACATCGCCGGCACCGGCAACACTGACCCCGAAATGGGCACCGGCAAGATTCGGCTCGAGTTGCGTCGCAGCGACCGTGACCATGCCGACCGGTGAACCGTGATAGACAAAGGCAGCACCTTCATTGGCTTGTCCGTTGGTGAAAAGTGGTGCGCCGACGATCACGTCAGAGAAGCCGTCGCCGTTCACATCGCCCGCTGTTCCCACAGCGGCTCCGAATCGGCTGCCTGCGGCCCCGGTCAGTAGTGCATGCACGGAGGCCATGAGTCCCCCGGGTGATCCAGTATGCACCTCCGCACGGTTCGCGCCGGGAGCTCCGACGACCACATCCGCTGATCCATCCGAGTTGATGTCGCCCGCAGTGCAAACGGCACTGCCGAATTCCGATCCGGCCGTTCCGTTCAACACAAGCGCCGGCACCGTTCCCAGGCCAGCGGGGGAACCCATGAAAATGTATGCTCTACCATTGCCAGAGTTGGGAGCGCCAACGACCACATCCGCATAGCCGTCGCCGTTCACATCACCCGCACTGGAAACCGATGCCCCGAAACGGGCCCCGGCGATGTTCATCTCAAGGGTCACGTTGGGCACTGCGGAAAGCCCGGCCGTCCCACCGTAGTGGACGTAGACCAACCCTTCGCCCGCCTGTCCATTGCTGGCATCAGGTGCTCCGCTCACCACGTCGGAATAGCCGTCACCGTTGACATCACCGGCATTGGATACGGACCAACCCAAATGCGCACCGTTGGATCCCGAATAGCGCGTCATGCTGGGAGCGGTCGCCACTCCGTAAGGCCCGCCGTGGTAGATCGTCGCACCGCCGTTCACGCCATAGAGCTTGGCGCCGATCAGGAAATCACTGTAGCCGTCGCCGTTCACATCACCGGCACCGCTTACGGATTCACCCATGTTCGCACCAGCGGAATTCAGCTCATACTGAAGGAAGGCGGAGGAAGAGACACCCGTGGATGAGCCCAGATAGAGGAAACCGGCCCCTTCGGCTGCCTGCCCATTGGAGTAGGTGACCGCGCCGACGATCACATCGGCATACCCATCGCCATTGACATCGCCTGCAGTGGACACGCTGCGACCGAACCAACCGTTGAGGTTGTTGCTCTGTAGTGTCGTAGCAGGTAGGCTCGCAAGGCCGGTCGCCGAACCATGGAAAATGTGTGCGGTCCCCTCCAGGGATGGGCCGCCGATGTTGTCACGCCAATCGCCCACGATCAAGTCGCTGTAACCATCACCGTTCACATCACCAGCACTGGATGCGCACCAACCGAAGGCGGCGCTGATACCCGTGGCCACCAAGGTTTTGATGGGCGCAGGGTTCACACCGGCCCCGAGTCCAGAGGGCCCCCCGTTGTAGATGAACACGGCCCCATCGTCGGCCCCGGCGACAATATCGTAGCGGTAAGCACCCACGGCCACATCGCTATATCCATCACCGTTCAGGTCCCCAGCGCCGGCCACGGTCGAACCGAACTGCGCACCGCCCTGATTCCGTTCCAGTCGGTTGGCGAAAGTGTTGGTGAGCCCTGCCGCACTGCCGAGGTAGACGTATGCCGCGCCTTCCTGGAAGGTGGGCAGTGAGGCGATCCAAGCGCCAGCGATCACATCACTGTAACCGTCGTTGTTCACATCGCCGATACCATCCACGCTGGATCCCATGTAGATGAGCGCCGCGTTCGATTGGAGGATGATGTTGGGCACGGTGCCTATGCCGCTGGCGGATCCGTGGAAGATCCAAGCGGAACCCTCCTGGCTCTGGTTGACGGCGTCGCTTTCCCATGTGGGGGCACCGACGATAAGGTCGCTGTACCCATCCCCATTCACGTCACCGGCGGTGCTCAGGGAGTAGCCGAACTGTGCGATCGCCTGGTTCGATTCCAGGATCACGTCGGGTACTGCCCCGATACCGGTATTGCTACCGTAGAACACATAGACCACGCCTTCCTGCGCCTGGCCGTTGGCGGCCTGCGGCGCGCCGATCGCGATGTCGCTGTAGCCGTCGCCGTTCAGATCACCTGCGGTGCTCACCGCGAAGCCGAACTGTCCGCTGTTGATGGAGCCAGTGAGTAACCGGTTCTGTGTGGATGAGACCGGGTCGATGGTGATCGGATAGGTCGCCCCGGCATCGTCCACCACGATGGCGATCGTTCCATCGCATACCTCATCCCCGACCAGTCGGGCTGGGAGTATCCGGCCACAGGCATCCCAGGCGTTCAGCCCGTTGTACGCGAATCGGGGAATCCCGCCCTCATCATAGAAGAGCAATCCGTTCGGACCGTCCGACCGAGCCTGTAGTCCTCCGCCATAACGCAGTGCTACGCGCAGATCCCCACTACCCGTGGGTGGTTGTCGCACGATGAAATTCTGACGAAGCCCATCAGGGCTCTGCACGTACTGGACATCGAATCCAGCACCCTTCCAAAGAAGATCCAGATCACCCCGTTCGGATACACCGGGCCGCCAAAGAACTTTTGAGCCGTCTTCACGCTGCAGCCCGAGCACCTCCATACTCGCATTCCACCGCGGTTCAGCGATCGGTCCTTCTATGGTAAAACCACGAGCACTGATATATGCTTGGTAGTCCTTCTCCAAGTTCACGGCGAGGAAGGCTCCACTTCCGTCCGTCGGTTGTATGATCAACTGATGGTTCCGGATCCACTCGTAGGCATCCTGGGGAACACCATCTCCCTCGGTGCACACTCCCGCTCGGGCGGAGAGGCAGATGGGAAAGGCGAGGAGCGGGAGCACCGACCGAAGCATGCTGAACACGACCGGGTTAGCAAGCGACCGATCCAAACAAATGTACCCCTTTGGTATCTGTGGGGTCAACCGCATGAGAAACCCGCACCGGGTAGCTTTGCACGGATGAAGGGCATGGCCGGCGACCTCGCGAAAAGAGCGGAACGAATGTCCGCATGCAGCTTGGTCGTAGGGGTCATTTTCATGGTCGCATTTCCCTTTATCCAAGCCAGGGCAGGGGCAGGTGGGGCCGATACCTTGACCGAAAGGAAATGCGAGCGGTGCCTACTACGGACGGGCCTCGTGGTTGGTTCGGGGATGGCAGCTACATATATCGCACTCGATCAAGCCTGGTATGATCAGTACGAGCGCAGCCCGTTCCATACGTTCAATGATGGTGGGGAATGGCTCCAGATGGACAAGGCAGGCCATTTTTTCAGTGCCTACACGCTTGGGAATTGGGGTCACGCGGTGGTGGCCCGTTGTGGCGCATCGCGCGCGACCGCCAGGTGGGCTGGAGGCAGTTTGGGCCTTGTCTTTCTCACGGGGGTGGAACTGCTCGACGGAACATCCACTGGCTGGGGGTTCTCCTGGTGGGATATGGCTGCGAACGTTGCGGGTAGCGGCTTGTTCATTGGTCAGGATGCCCTTTGGGGGAACCAACGGATAGCAGTGAAACTATCAGCGCACCACACGGATTATGCTGCCCAGCGACCCGATCTCCTTGGAACGGGCACGACGGAGCGGTATCTGAAGGACTACAACGGTCAGACCATCTGGCTCAGTGCGAACGTGGACCGTTTCGCCCACGGATGGGGACCAGATTGGTTGAATCTGGCGTTCGGCTACGGGGCGGAGGGTATGACGAGTGCGGAACCGCTGGAGGACGACGCTGCGACAGGCATCACGCCATATAGGGAGTTCTACCTCTCGCCCGATCTTGACCTTACCCGGATCCGGACCAGGTCGAAGTGTCTGCGCACCATCCTGTTCGTCTTGAACGGGATCAAGATCCCGGCCCCGGCCCTTGAGTACCAGAGCGACGGCCACTTTGTGGGGCATTGGCTCTACTTCTGAGGAGGGAGCAGTCCGTCCCCCAGCATCAACTTCACTTTCATCACTGCGGCGACCGTAAGACTGTCCCGCACTTCTCCTTTCATCACCATGCTGTAGAGTTCGGCGAACGGGAGCTTCCGCATTTCCAATTCCTCGTTGTGATCGGGTTCCGGTTCATGGAAGGAGAGGTCTTGTGCTACGTAGATCACGGCCTCTTCATCACTAGCACTGTTGCTCAGGTCCATGTGCAATACCTCGGTCCATTGCCGCGCCTCGATCCCCACCTCCTCGCGCAATTCGCGCTTCGCGCTCTCCAGCGCGGGCATATCACGCTTGCCTCCACCTTCCGGGATCTCCCAACTGTAGGCCTCGATCGGGTATCGGTACTGCCCCACGATCCATGTGTTCAGGTCGTCATCCAAAGGAACGATACCCACTGCGATGTTCTTGAAATGCACGACGCCATAGATGCCCGGGGCACCGCTTGGGTCGATCACCGCATGATGGCTCACACTGATCCATGGTGTGGCATAGCGTTCCTCGATGCTCAAGGTCTTCCAAGGCCCGCGTTCTTTCATGGGTAATGCCGAACAATGTGGGTGATAGGGCGCTTATCGCGCGTGCTCCGGTAAAGTGAACCGAATGCTGACCTGTACGCTGGAACGTACTCGTTGTCCACCAAGAACCCCGGGTGTCCAGGCGATCTGGGACAACAAACGCGTGGCTTCCGCGGTGCATCCTCCGCCGAGTTCTTCAATGGCCCGCATGTTCGATACCACACCGGACGCTTCCACCACGAAATCGAGGCGCACCACACCTTCTATGCTCCGGCGGTACGCCTCATCCGGATAGCGCATGTTCGTTCCAATATGCTTGGCGAGGCCGGTCATACCACCCGCTATCAATGGCGCGGGCTGCTGCTCCAATTGCTTGGCTGCGAAAACGGCCAGCGAATCGCTTGCGGGAAGGCCGAACACCGCGGCATCACGCTTGGGCCTCGCTTTGACCCACCGGCGGTACTTCCCTGGATCGAAGGTCACGGTGAGGTAATGGTCCGCCGTACCGCGTTCGTCGTCCGATGTTGAAGGTCGCCAGCGCACCAACCGCATCAATCGCATCGCTTCCGCATCACATTCGGGACTAAGGGACCGCTCGACCCCGATGGCTGTAACGGTGCCACTGGACAACACGTGCAACCGAACGATCACGTCCCCTTTCAAACCAACTTCCAACGCTGCAATGGGGTAGTTCAGGTCTTGTTCCAGCAAGAGGTCGATGGCCTGCTGGCCGCCGAGGGGCTGTGAGGTTTCGGATCCCTGAGGGAAAAGCGGAGCAGCGAAGAGAATGGAACAGAACGCGATGGGAAGACGTGTCATGGGCAGGGTCTTGGACGCGTAAATTTGCGGCATGATCGACCCAAAGTTGCAAACCGGTGATCGCGTGGCCTTCCTCGATGAGGTGGGTGGGGGGGTGGTGTTGCGCCCCATGCGGCCCGGTCATGTGCTGGTGCGGACGGATGATGGCTTCGAACTGGAGCGGTCGGTGAAGGGGTTGGTGCGTGTGGAAAGTGACAAGCAGGGGTTTAACTACCGGGTGACCGACCATCAGGCCAGCATGGTGGCCGCCAACGATGTGATGGCCGAGAAGCGGCTGAAGCGACCGGAGGTGAGACCCGGCAAGACACCACCCAAGCAGGAGGATAATAGCGTTGCCGAGGTGGATCTGCACCTGCATGAACTTGTCGATGATGAGACAAAGCTCAATGCCGATGAGAAGTTGAGCTACCAGCTCGCGTTCTTCGAACGCCGGTTGGAAGCGGCCATTCGCGATGGCAAGCGCAAGCTCATCGTGATCCATGGTGTGGGGGAGGGTGTTTTGCGTGAAGAAGTGCGACGCATGTTGCAGTACTATGATGGTGTTCGTTTCCACGATGCGGACATGAGCCGCTATGGGGCCGGCGCCACGGAGGTGCTCATCCTGCGTCACTGATCGTGTTCATTGACATCCTGTGCATCGCTCCACCGTTCCCCGACATCGTCGGGGGGAGGAAAGTCCGGGCAGCGTAGGGCACCATGCTTCCTAACGGGAAGGGGCGCCACTGGGAACGGTGGCGTTACGGAAAGTGCCGCAGAAAGGGA